>JAHDHB010000393.1 GCA_020631545.1 Saprospiraceae bacterium
TAAACACCAATGGCTCATGGACAGTAGATTCCGATTTAAATCTAAAAAAGAATATCAAGAGTTTACAACCTACATTAAGCAAAGTTATGCAACTGCGTCCTGTTAAATATCATTACAAAGAACAGGATAATAGTGCTAGCAAGTCATTAGGTTTCATCGCTCAAGAAGTACAACCACTTTTCCCTGAAATGGTTGTGGAAGGGGAAGATGGCAAACTAGGAATGACTTACGCTCAAGCAGGAGTTATCGCTATTAAAGCGATTCAAGAACAGCAAGAAATCATCGAAAGTTACGAGGAGAGAATTGAACGTTTGGAGAAGGAATTAATGGAGTTGAAGAATATGATGAAGAAATAATTCATCCGAAAATCATCAAAGATTGCTACGTTCGATAGCTATCTCAAAGAGCAATTGGTAAGCTTGTCTAAATGCCTTCCTTCCTGTAAATATTGGAAGGCATAGACTTACCAATTGCTTTTTTGTTTTTAGAGGGCTGAAGGAGTATAGCTTAGCTTACAAAAAAAGCCTATCTTTGTAGCATGAAAAATCTTCCAATCGGCATACAAGATTTTCGTGAGCTACGCGATAATAACTACCTCTATGTTGACAAAACACAGGAGGTATACAACCTTGTAACCACGGGAAAATACTATTTCCTCTCCCGTCCTCGTCGTTTTGGAAAATCCTTGTTGCTTTCTACCATGAAATACTTATTTCAAGGAGAAAGAACCTTATTCAATGGCTTATGGATTGAGGACAAATGGAATTGGGAAACGCAAAATCCTGTATTGCACATCAGTTTTAGTAGCTTAGGATACAAAGATCTTGGTCTCAAGGAAGCCTTACTAGCAGAATTACAAGTAAAAGCCGAAGAACAAGGCATTACACTAAGCCAAAAAGGCTTAACGAGAAGATTTAGAGAATTGTTCAAAAAGGTTGCTCAAAAAGGAAAAGTCGTTTTATTAATTGATGAATACGATAAACCCTTAATTGATTACCTAGGAAAAGACATCAAGCAAGCCCTTGCTCATCAAGAAATACTAAAAAATTTTTATTCGGTAATTAAGGATTCCGATAACCATATCCAATTACTTTTCATTACTGGTGTATCGAAATTCAGTAAAGTTGGAGTGTTCTCCGATTTAAATAACCTCCGGGACTTGACCATGAGTCGTAGATTCGGGACTATTTGCGGTTATACAGAAGAGGAATTACGCCATTATTTTACCGAATATGCAGAGCAATCTCCAACACCTGAATATTGGGCAAAAATCAAGGAGTGGTATAATGGTTATAGTTGGGGAAGTGGAAATTATGTTTATAATCCGTTCTCCATTCTAAACTTTTTTGCTGAAGGAGAATTCCAAAATTATTGGTTTCAGAGCGGTACACCTACTTTTTTGATCAATTTATTGCAGCAGCATTTTTACTATGATTTTGAAGGAAAGGAGGTCGGTTCAGCAGCTTTCGAACGTTATGACCTGAAAAAACTAGAAATTGTCCCCTTGCTTTTTCAAACGGGCTACTTAACCATCAAAGAAAAAATACGCAATCGCTACCGCTTAGGTTATCCCAATCTAGAAGTAAAAGAAAGTATGCTTCAACATCTAATTGGTGCCTTTGCTCACGAAGAGATAAGTGCAAGCGCTTCTATGGAACATAAACTGGAAGAAGCTTTTATTCAAGATGATATGGATAATATGATTAGCTTGCTCAATAGTTTGTTTGCTGGAATTCCCCATCAATTATTTGAGCAACAAAATGAACGATACTACCATGCCCTAGTCCATTTATTATTCTCTTATCTTGGAATTTATATACAAAGCGAAGTCAATACCAGTAGAGGCCGAGCGGACGCCGTCGTCCAAACGGATACACACATATATATCATCGAATTTAAACTAGACAAAAGTGCCAAGGAAGCACTAGAACAAATCAAGCAAAAAGGTTATGCAGAAAAGCATAGACACGGAAATAAAACCATAAAACTACTTGGAATAAACTTTAGCAGTAAGAAGAAACGAGTAGAAGAATGGCTAATCGAATAGGAAATGCTGTGTTTTTACACGAGGCTCTAGAGGTAAAAAGGAGAGCGTAGAAGGTTTTTTTTCCCTTCGTAAAATCAGTGCATTATGGCAGTATCCCGATCCTTCTACTACTTATAACTGCATACTAGCTATAGGTAGTAGAAGGTAAAATCTATAAAGACATTCACAAATACTTTAGGTAAGGTACTTGGTGTTCGCTAGAGAAGGCGGTAGCCTTCGAGGTTCTATAGCAAGGGGTTTCAACCCCTTGGTTCGTTAAAATAACCGACATTTTATTACCTAAAAACCAATCAATTAACAACTACTTTCGCTTCGTCCTAGAGTACAAGGTAATATCTTTTCTAAAAAGAAAACCAAGGATAACCTTCGTCCAAGAATTATAAGAATGTAAGTTATCATAAAACTCAGGAGCCATCTTTTTCAATTCAGGCAAACGACTTCCTGGGATAGTAGGAAAATCGTGATGCTCATTGTGATACCCCACATTGAACGTAATCAAATTCAAAGGCCCATAGTAAGAATAAGTCTCTTGACCTTCCTTAAAGACATAATGTTCGGAGATAAAATGCCCTGAAGTAGGATGCAAACTACCCGCTAAAATAAGCGATAATACAAGGAATAACAGACCATTCCACCCTGCAAAAGGCAAGTAAATAGCCATCGCCGTTACTTGGAATAAGAAGTTGTACACCTGCCATTTATCAACCTTAATACGCTTTACAAACAACGGACGAAAAGCATAAAATAGAATCTGATTGAAAAACCATAGAATCTTTCCTAACAAACCTCTAAAAAGCTTGGCTTCAAGCTCTGTAGGAATATCCGTATCAATACCTTCTTTCCCTTGATCCCAATGATGCATAGCATGGTACTTCTGAAAAGACATGGCATAAGGCAAAATAATAGGAAGATTGGCAATAAATGCTAAAATATTATTATTTTTCTTCGATTTAAACGCTAGGTAATGCGTAATTTCATGAATCGCTAAAAACAGCGCATGGGAAATCGTCGCTCCTACAAAATAAGTCACTAGTAAAAAAGGAATCCAAGAAAGTTGACCGACATACAGGCCTACCGTTAATTGGATAATGACAAGTAGCACTGTTGTATATTTGAGCCGAGGGTTTATACCAAAAAGCTTTTTTACCTCTGGGTGCTTCTCTAGAATTTCCTTCCTACGCTGGAAGTGAGGCTCTCTATCGTCTGCCCAGTAGTAATCATTCTTAGTTTTGGTTGCCGTATTCATATTTTCGAGCTTTAGGTTGTCTTAAGAGGTGCAAATATCCGATATTTTAGTAACTTAAAAGATAAGTTTCCAGATTTTTGTTGAGGTTTTGACCTTACGGTGTTACTTCTAATGACAAAATAAGACAAATAAACGCTCTTATACTTCAAAATTAAAGACCTAATACCGTATCTTTAGGAATAGTATACTTGAGTTTACTCCGAAAAGTAGGCATTAAGGACAAAATACAATTTATGAGGAAAGATGTATGAAGCCCTCAGGACATAAATTATTATTTGCTAGCAAATAATAAAAATCATACATCATACATTACACATTGAAGAAGAGCCTTTTCGGAGTGACCTCCTATTTTTAGTCGTATACTTGAACCCCGTAGAACTTATTTATACGGATTTTTTTAACTCAATTCTTAACTATCATTTAATTTGCGGTTTTACCGCTATCGCTGTGGAATATTTGGCCGTCGCATTTTATATCGTCTTGTTCTTGTGGATAATCAGCCAAATGAACTTTTTTCGTTTAGAAAAAATGCCTCGTTGGTTGGTTTATGCCCTCTTTGCGACCAAGATCGTCGCGGGAATGGCCTATTATTACATCCATAATGAAATCTATCCCATCGACCAAAATAGGTTTTTCAATGCTGGAGAAATTATTCACTCTTCCATTGGCGAAAGCATATGGTATTACCTCCGTCTAGTCTTTGGCCCAAATGCCAACTACTTAGACATTCCGATATTTAAATACGCTTATTACACGGACTATTGGAGCCATTCGGGCAATTACGCCATGGTTCGATTTCATGCCTTTTGTCGTCTATTTTCGATGGGATTTTATTCCGTTCACGTCATATTCATGGCCTTTCTAATGCTCATAGCCGGCTTGTTATTTTATAAAGTATTCTCCAAGCTTAATCTATATCACCCTTATATTCTACTCATTATACTGTTTGGCATCCCTTCACTCGTATTTTGGACCACCGGCATCCACAAGGATGGATTCATCTATTTTGGCCTAGGCATTTGCTTGTATAATCTCTACGAATTCGTCGAAGAAAAAGCAAAATGGTACAATCTATTTGGTTTAGTCCTAGGCGTTTTTATGATTAGCACCATTCGGTTCTATCTAAATGTCTTACTACTCCCAGCACTAGCCATGCTCTTCTACACCCTTCTACGCCCCGAACATGCCTTCTGGAAATTCACCATTGTTTACCTAGTAGGTGCCTTGGTTGCCATCCTCCTAAATGCCTTGATTCCTTCTATTAATGTATACGAGGTAATCGTTGAACGACAATCCGAATTTATCATAGAAGGAGGCGGTTCTAACTTTGAGGTACGCCATTTAGCCCCCAATTTCTTCAGTATTGTTACCTTCATCCCTACAGCACTATTTAATGCAAGTTTTCGTCCGCTCCCTTGGGAGATTTCCTCCGCCATACAGATGGTTTCAGGCGTTGAGATAGCCCTAGTCACCCTAGTTTTCATCCTAGGATTTGTCTACCGAAAACCGACCATAAAATGGCATCCTGTTATTGTCTTTATCCTATTTTATGCCTTATCCAACCTATTACTTATAGGCCTACTCGTATCCAATTCAGGCACACTCGTACGATACCGAGCTATAGCCCTTTCCTTACTAGTCCTAGTAGCTTTCCAAATGATTGATTTCAGACGATGGAAACGCCTAGCTTTCTTGGCTAGAGATTAATTGTTTTCTTCGCTATCGCTTGAAAAGACGGTTTGACAAAGGACATAAGACACAGGACAATTTAGGGCCGACCCGCCCTAAAACACGTAGGGGCAAATCCCTTGTGGTTGCCCTCTGAACACCTCATTTTATTTATCATAAATCAATCCCTGAGGCCACTCCGGAAAATATGATGTAAGATTTAAGAAGTATGATGTTTATTATTTGCTAGCAAATAATAATTTACGAGATAAGGGTTTCATACATCTTACATCATAAATCTTATTTTTCATTAATTCCTGCTTTTCGATGTAAACTCATTCCTTGTGATTACAAAAACACCTTTCCTTCCCCACGATAAGTCTTCACCTTTCGTTCAATTTTTCCAGAAGAAACCAAGCAAATTTCATTAAAATGCTCACATAATTCCCCTGCTTTTGCATGACGAAAGAAAATGGGATCGCCTAAGTTAAGTCCCATATCTTCCTTGTATTTCACAGGTGTTTGTACTTCACCAGCCATTTCATGAGAAATCAATTTTCCACCTTCCGGCAAATGCGGTCTAGGCACTTTATCTATCCCCGCCGGACCAGAAGCCACATAACCACCACCCAAGCAAGTAAAAATATTCGGCTCAGGATTTCTAACCACTTCTACTGCATAAATAAAAGCCGGCAAATGCCTGAATGCTCGATAATTATCAAATAAAGTAGAGGTGTAAAAACCCGAACCTACCGTTACTTCTGTAACCACTTCTTCTTGTATCGTGGATTCCACACTTCCCGTTCCGCCTCCATTCACAAAATCTAGTTTAATTCCCTGTGATTCAAGGTATTTCACAGCCGCCTTGCGCAAAGCTACAATCTTAGGGATAGAGCGCCGTTTCAAAAACCGAATGATGGCATTTTTTACCCCTTGCCCTTTCATATTATCTACTATTCCAGCGATTTGTGCCTCATACCCCATCAAACCTGCTAAACGAATATTAGGGCAACTTTTTACCTGTTCCACAAAGGCCACCACATCATTTTTAGACCGAATGCTAGAACGATAAACACCAAAATGAAGGAATGGAAACTTAGTAGATACATCCACATCTAAACAAACAGGAAGCACCACATTCTCCTCCTTTCCTACTTGTTGAATTTGCGTCAAATGCTCCACCTTATCCACCATCAAGTAGATACTCACACCACGCTTAACAGCTTGAGCAACAGCACGAATCTGTTCCAAATGATAGGTAGGGTAAGCCACCAGCAAATCATCAAAACCCTGTTCACTCAACCACACCGCTTCCCTTGCTGTATAACACATTAATCCTTGAATATTCGCATCCGCATCCAACAAGCGCCTAAGCAAAGACACGCAACGCACTGACTTTGTGGCTACTCGTATCCGAGTACCCTTCGCCCGAAGCAAAATCTGCCGAATATTCTCCTCAAAAATATCCAAATCCACCAAACCCAAAGGCATCTCCTCTCCTCGAATAACAGATTGATAATATGCGTAGGTCATTTATTAGTTAAGAGTTAGTAGTTAAAAGTTAACAGTAGAATCGCGATGCATCGCGTCTAATACCACCGTAGAATCGCGATGCATCGCGTCCAACAAAAACAACACAATACATTGCATTTCAAACCAATACCGTAGAATCGCGATGCATCGCGTCCACAAAAAACATCACATCATATTCAAAATACATAACGCGACGCATCGCGTTATAAGCGAAAA
>JAHDHB010000394.1 GCA_020631545.1 Saprospiraceae bacterium
CAAAACCTTACTTGAATGATTATCTGGGATATATCCTTGCTTTAGGAGAAGATCAGAAGACCATCGCTATGGCTTATGGCAACTTGGCCTATGCTGATTTTTTGATGGAAAATTATGACGGGGCGTATCGAAACTATTTCAAAAGTCTTAGCATTTCTAGAGCGAATAGCTATGACGATGTGACTGTAGTTACGCTCAAAGACATGGCCGATACCTATAAGGCACAAGGAGATTTTAAATCGGCGATGGAGTACCAAGATCAATGTTATGCTTTGAAGGATTCCTTGGGTGGGGTGCAAGTACAAAAGAATTTGAATGACTTACGGGTAGCGTTTGAGACGACTCAAAAGGAGCAGGAAATTGTACGACTCCAGCAGGAAAATAAAATTCAACGGCAATCCAATCTCATTTTCCTCTTCAGTCTAGTTTTGATTTTGTTTATCGGATTAGGTGGTTTCCTGTACCTGCTAGGAAGGAATAAGCGCATCAAGCAAAAGGGGGAACTGAATCAACTTAAACTGGAAAATGCGACTAAAGAATTGGCATATAAAAAGCAGGACATCACCAGAATGGCCCTGGAAATCAGCAATAAGCAGGATTTTGCCGACAATCTGTTGAATAAAATTAGACGCTTCGAACCTTACCTTAAACCTAGTGCTTTATCGGAGTGGAGAAAATTCAATTTTAAGGTAAGGGAACAATTGCAAATAAATGATGAACAAAAGGTATTTAATGATAACATTGAGGAAATCAATCATGCTTTTTTCAATACGCTGAGTGAGGAGTATCCTCAATTGAGTAAGTCGGATAAAGAACTTTGCAGCTACATCCGTCTTGGTTTTTCGAATAAGGAAATTGCTGCTATCCGTGGCCTTTCGCCTGAGGCGATTCGCTCTAGTCGCTTCCGCCTGCGGAAAAAATTACAGCTTAAATCGAAGGAGGCGGTGGAGGCTTATTTGCAGAAAATTTGAGCGCCAGGGGCGCTGCGATTGGCTTTTGGACTTTGGCTTCATTACGACAATTTTTTACGGAAATGTGCAAAAGTTAACTGTTTAGCGGTCTTAAAGTTCTTCGAAGTGGTCTCGAACCGTAATTTTGTGGTCTTGAATGGGGCGTTTGGAGTTTTGGAGGGGGAGTCTGAATTGAGAAAATTAGGTTTGAGTAAGGAAAAAAAATTAGAGAAGGAGGAACTAGCTTAGAAGAGAGGCAGCGTCTAAGGAACGTCGGCTTTAGCCGATGGTAAAAAACAAATTTGCAATAGCAAATTTAGCGAACCATCGGCTAAAGCCAACGTTTCTGAATTCCTCCCTAGCACTTAAGCTTTGTCCATTATTTTTATCTAAGTACAATGCTTTAAAGTCTATATAAACACCTTATGTCATCAATCTTACCACGCTTTCACAAAACTAAAAGGCCAATGCTCCCTCTCCTTAACAAAACCAGCCTTTACAGGATTCTCTAAAATGTAAATAAGGATATTGTTAAACTCCTTATGATTACGAACATAATAATCGAAATAATCGCGTTGCCACAAAGTCCCCTTACGTCCTAATAACCTATTGATTGAGAATGACGAACCGCCCTTAATGAGTTGCATCACCTTACACAAAGGCAAATACGTTTCTGGAACTTCATCCATATAAGTCAAATCTTTATGGAGTACTTGAGGAGTAAAATCAAATAAAACATGGACATGATTCGGCATAATACAATATGCACACAGCTCGTAATGTACACCATCATATTCCTGCAATTTCTCACTAACAATGGCAGCAACATCTGGCCGTTTTAAATAACAATTGCCATAAGGATGACTATCTAATTGATGTTCAAATTTACCAAAGAAGCGTTTTTTCTCAATATTTACTTTCTCTTTAAAATTGCGAGGAAATTCCTTTTTTATTTTCAAAATATTCTGCTCCATTTCGTCTTTCATCTTTTTAAAAATAGGTTGAGGTAAAGAGTCTCCCAGTCGAAAAGTAACAAAATAAAGCGCACCTACTGGTTGAATATGAGGCAATCGTATTCTATAATTTGTTTTAAAATTTATAAAAAAGAGGTTTAAGCATTTTATGATATGCAAAAGTAATAATCGTGTAATATATAACAGTTATTGTTTAAGTTTATTGTGTAGGAATAGCCAAATAAATTGTGGCTAACAACTTAGGAAAGAAGCACAAGACTAAAGATCGTCGGCTTTAGCCGATGCCACTTAAATTGCCACGGCAAATTTCATTTTTCACCATCGGCTAAAGCCAACGATCCTTAGATTCTGCCAAGCGCTTAAGTTTCGTGCTTTATTACAATCATTGAGTTCTCCATAGATCAATCCCATAAGAAAGATCAAAAAATCCCTCAAAAACAGTAACCAATCCCCCCCACGTCAAAAAAACAACAAAGCTAGCAAGTGCTGTATGTCTCGAAAATCCCGTCATCACTAGCTTATACCAAGCAACAACCATATTTATTCACCCCAGTACATTCCGCCAAAAGAACGGTAGAAAACGACAGCGGGATGCTGGACCCAAACGACCAAAATCATGCCTTTAAAAAACTTAGGTGGTGAATTCTTCACGCCCGAAGAAAATGCAGAATTAAAGCAATTGGAGGAAGGAATAGTAGCAATCATCAGTAAAAAGCTACGCTACTGACTGCGCCACTAGAAGCCACCAAGCACAAACTCGTCTAAATCAACCCCTCCAAGCCCCCAATTTTCAGCATTGTAATGATACGTACGCTGCTCTTTAAAGAGCGATTCACTTCCTTCCTCTATCCAATCCCAATGCAAATAAGGCTGCTGTTTCATTTCAAGGATCATAGCTTCAGGACTTTTTAGGCTTTTACCATTTTTTTCTGGAGACAACGTATAGATAGGTATCGAGCTAGGTAGCATCTTTTGTTCAAGTCCTACGGCATAGGCCGCAATTAAGGCCATTTTTGCTACATGATGTTGGTACAATTCTAATTCCAAATAGCCTTGAATACGAAGCCATGCTGTCTTTTTCATCATGGTAAATGCATCGCAAGTACTAAAGTTAAGCGCATTGATGTGTTTCTGGGCAAACCCTTGTGGCCTTAGATACCGAGGTATTTCCAGCGTCGCATTCAAAAAACGCATAAGCTTAGGGAATCCATAGAAAATACTAGGTATTTTTTCAGCATTTCTATACACTTCCTTCTGATTTTGAACATTTTGCTTATTCTTTTTACAAAAAGTAAATTGCTCTTGAGGATCTTCTATCCGAACAGCATCATTGGGAACTTCACAACAGGCAGCGCTATATAAACTATTCACATCCAACGTTTTCTTAGCAATTTGTTGAAAGAAAGCTGCTGAAAATAAGACATTTGGTGCTGTACAAAGTACAAATTCACCTTTTGCCCTACGAATCCCTACATTTTTAGCTATCATTGGAAAAAAATCTACCGTTGCGGAATGCTTATACCGCTGGTGAAGGCTTTGGGATACTTGAAAAAACCGGACAATCACCTGATCTTCCTTAGCAGGAGGTGGTAAACTTGCTTGTAAGGAGGGTTGATTGCTTAGGGGATTCCATTCTACAATTATTAGCTCTATCCATACCTCTTTCCCTCTGGAATGATGATATATCCCTCGCATAAAAGACTTGAAAATCAATAGATTTTCAGCGTCTGAATTCCTTGCGGAAACAACTATCGATAAGTAAGGCTTCATAGGTGTCTGTTTGACAAAGGAGCATCCGAGGTTTCAACTTTCTTGAATAAAGGAATTACTTTAATTTTTCGAGGTTTTGAATTATTGCGAAAATCTTATGCTTTTGGTAGTAGACGACAAGTGAAACTAACTCAATAAAAAACTAATTAACAACACATTACACCATCCCTTCTACAAATTCACCTCTCGGATTTTACCGCCCTATAAAACAAGCTCCTCAAAATCTACATCAGCAAACCCCCAATTTTCATCGTTCAATTCATAAGGTCTATTTAAGGATAATAATCGCTTGCCGCTTTCGACTATTCCATGCCATCCAAGGGCATAGCGTCGTTCTATCAAGCCTAGAATTTCTTCCATATCCTTGTAGCGAGATTCCCACCCATCACCATGATAAATATGGTAGGCACAAGCAGAAGCGGGGAACGTAAACTGCTCCACGCCCATCGCATAAGCAGAAATCAACGCCATTGAATCAATATGTAATGGAAACATTTCTAACTCATAATACCCTTTTATTCTTTTCCAGACAGATTTCGACATAATCACAAAATCGCCACTAGCAAAGGTATTCAAGGCATAAATGTTTTTCATTTTGGACGCTTTCCGTGGCAAGTACTTTTTCAGATGTCCTAATCCTTTATCTATCCCCGCCAAAAGATTGGGATACCACCAGAAAAAATCAGGAAAACCAAGCACATGCTTGTAATTATGGGTATAACCAAGTGTTTTTAAGACATTCCGTTTACTAAATTCCAATTGTTCTTCAACCGAAGCTAGTTCCAATACCTCTTGCGGTACATCACAACGTACTGCTCTATAGAAGACATTGACATCCAAATTTTTCGCTGCAATAATTCGAAAACAGTCATCAGAAAATAACAAATCGATATTGGTCGAAAGGATAAACTTTCCTCTAGCTCTTCGAATTCCTACATTTTTCGCAATCATCTGATGCAAGGGAAGAATATCGGAATGGTTAATTCTTTGATGTACTTCTTGAGGAACAATAATATAACGTAGAGAAACTAAGGAATCCTTCGGTGGTTTGGGTAAGACATCTTCTAACAAAGGTTTGTCAAGTGGAGGGTTCCACTCCACCAAAATCAACTCAATAGCTAACTGAAATTTTCGACTTTGATGATAAATTCCCTGCACAAAACATGCGGTTCTAGCCAATAAATCACCACCATGGTTGTCGTTCCGTGTCGTTGCTACTATGGTCAAATATGGCGCTTCGTTCATAACTTGGAATTATGGGAAGAATTAGGAATGACGAATTAGGAATTAGGAGTTACTTCTTCCCTTGTACTGTACTATAGTGGATTTAGGTTTCAGGATAAGCTTACAAAAATCGTCCTAGGTCGAACTAACAATCTATAGAACATTTAGACCAGATGAATTCGTCATTCGTCACTCCTAATTCGTCACTCGTCATTCGTCATTCTTCATTCTTCATTCGTCATTCTTCATTCCTAATTCGTCATTCTTCACTCCTAATTCCCACTACTTCAACATATTTTGATATTTTTGAGCATTGGCATCATCGCCCAATTGGAAATAATAGTCCGAAAGTTGCTGCACCGCATCCCTAGAATTAGGATTGATGCGAAGCGCTTCCTCCAAGGTCTGTATTGCTTTAGTATAATCTCCAGCATCGGCATACATTTTTCCAAGCAAGATCAAGAACATGTTCTCCACTTTTATCTCATTGGTAGCATGATATAGCACCTTACTAGCCTGATCAAGTGAACCTATTTTGTAATAGCATCGCGCTAAGAACATAAACAATTGTCGATAAACCTCGTCGTTAACAAAATTTTCTTTGCCCATCTTCTCGTACTTACGAAGCGATTCTTCAAATTGATTAATCCCGTCAGGATAACGCTCAGCACTAAAACCTACCAGACCTAAGTAATAATTAGGTAATGGATTTTTAGGACTTATCGTATAAGCTTTATGAAAAACGGTTCCAGCTTTTTTCAGTTTCCCCCACTTCAGATAAGCAATTCCCAAATCCGTCATCGCATTAAAATACTCGGGGTGTATTTCTATAGCTCGTTCATAAGCCTTCGTCGATTGTTCAGGAATATGTGCATAATCAGGGTTATTGGGTTCTTGTTCGAAAAAGTGCATCCATTCCGCTGCATAATTCGCATGAATAAGTGCATTGTTTTTAGCAAATTTCACCGTATTCGTTGCCAAAGTTACATTGTTTTTCCAGTCCATATTTCGAATGAACGTCCGCATAGAATAAGCGATTAACAACACAGCCAAAATACCTAAAAACAAGGCATTGCGCCCAGAAGTCAAGGGTTTTGAAAAATCTACTTTCAATAATCCTCCTAGGAAAAAAACCAAAGCCATACTAAAACCTATGGAAGAAATAAACAAAAAGCGCTCAGCCATCGTATCCGGTGCTAGCATTACAATATTACTATAGACAGATATCGTAATCACATAAAACAAAATACCAAAGGCAATCGGATCACGTTTAAAAATTCGTACAACAGCATACAGCAGAAGCAACAAATGAATAAGTATTGAAAGCCACACTTTCCAGTCACTCCATGTAACAATGGGGATAGAATTAAACCCATAATTATGCTGTAAAACATAAGGAAAAAACAATTTCTCCAAATATTTCAATTGAACTACAGCAATGGTTGGATAAACCTTACTTCTTTCGTAAACCGACGTCAAGGAGTTATTGATAATACTGAGTTCTAAAGGTTTATTTGGTGTATAAATTTCCTCATCTTTTTCCTCCACCAACGGCGCTACAGTCGTCGAATCAAAAGGAGGCAAAGGGAATAACGTATCATTGACTTGCCTTGCATAACTATCAAACTTATAATCCTCTACAAGCAACTCAAATCCAGCAGATAAACAAAGCGCACTTAGTAGTACCACAACTATTTTCGCTCTATCCAATTTTTGATAAAAGAAAATCAAGCCTACTAAAAGCAGGTATATTATCATAGGTTTGAAATCCCCA
>JAHDHB010000395.1:0-1577 GCA_020631545.1 Saprospiraceae bacterium
AGTACTCTTCAACTTTGACTAGGTAAATGCCAAAGATGTTGTTTTTACTCAAAAAACCCAACCTTTCAAGGATTTACACCCATTATTTATCTGAATTTGAAGTAAACCCTGAAAGGGTGAAAGGATTAAGGCACTGTTAAAAGATGAAGCCAAGAATCAAAGCTCCTAAAATGACTAAAAACCCTGGAACTTTTACAAACTCTAATAGGCAAAAACTGGCTATGGCTAGTGCGTAAGACCACCAAGTAACCTCTAGACTTCCTCCCAATATGACTACAGCCGCTAGAATAAGGCCTCCTGCTGCTGCATTGATACCGGGCATCGCTTTACGGACATGCGCGTATTGTTTCATGTAGTTCCAAGCAGGGTATACAAAAAAGATGAGTAGTGTACCGGGTAGAAAAATGCCGATTGCTCCTAAGATACAGCCGAGTACTTGCATTCCATCACGCATCGCTAGTCCTCCTGCAAAAGCACTAAAAGAGAACACGGGACCTGGCATTCCTTGTACAAGGCCGTAGCCTGTAAGAAATTCTTCGTTTGTAAGCCAACCCTTGGCATCTACAACTTCTGTTTGCATGATAGGAATGAGGACTTGCCCTCCGCCAAATACAAGACTACCAAAGCGATAGAAGCTTTCAAATAGGGCAATGGGTTGGCTTGATGAAATTTGAACAGCGATGAGACTTCCTAGGAAAATCAAGGCGAAAATGACTAGAAACTTCCATTGGATGACGGGGCGTTTTAGCGGTGCCGCTCCTTCGTCTTCCCCCGTCAAATCTGTAACTAGTCCACCGATAATCAGTAATAACGGAAAAACCCAAGGAGAACGAAAAAGAACGGCGGCAATCCCAGACAGTAAGAAGAGCAGTCCTGTAAGCTTGGATTTTATAACTTTTTGCCCAATTTTATACGCTGCATAAATCACGAAACCTACGGCTACAGCAGGTATAAATTGTAAAAAATCTAAGGAGAATTCTTCTTTTTGCAAATAGACATATCCAAAACTAAGCAAGGACATGCCTATAATAGCGGGCATAACCCAAACAGCCAAAGTCAACATAGCAAGTGAGGGGCCTCCTAGTTTATAGCCAATAGAAGTGATGGTTTGTGTAGATGTTGGCCCTGGCAGAACGGAACAAAGCGCCATAAGTTCGACCAATTCTTCTTCAGTCAAGTAGTTTTTACGTTTGACCAGATGGTCCAAAGCTAAAGCGATGTGCGCGCTAGGGCCTCCAAATGCAGAGAAAGAAAGGATGAGGATGTCTTTTAAAAATGCAGTATTCATAAGTTTACTCCTTGCTTTTGTGCGTTCTAACTAATTTTAGCAAAGATAGTTTTTTTGTCGCTGTTTATCTCCATTAAAATTAAAGCAGTAGAAAAAATCTTTTTTTCCAAAAATTGGCAAAAAAAAACGAGTAGCAATTTCTTGACTACTCGTTAACAACTAGTAAACTAAATACATAACAAAAAATCTCTTTAAAATACGATGAAAGATTTGCGACGTATGATGTTTAAGGTTTCATAAATCGTATTTTTCCATTAAATCCTACTTTTCGGAGTAGCCTTAACCTTGA
>JAHDHB010000395.1:1677-6688 GCA_020631545.1 Saprospiraceae bacterium
TCATAAATCGTATTTTTCCATTAAATCCTACTTTTCGGAGTAGCCTTAACCTTGAGCGGCATTGACTTACTCTACTTTTACGAATTGTTGAATAGGTGAAACAAAATCACCTGCAAAAATTTTAAGGGAGTACATTCCATTTGGAAGATCGTCAGCAGAGAAGCTGTAAATATTTTGACCACTTAGAAGCTCTACAGCTAGGGTTTGAACGACTCTTCCTAATGCATCCGTAATGACAAGCTTACCATTTGGACGGTTAATGGTAGATTGGAACTGAACATTTACGTCCCCTCCACTTACGGGATTAGGGTAGAGGCTAACAATGCTGTCATCTGCCTCATGTTCAAAGCATTCTGACTTAACAGCCACAATTTCTGAAATGGTTTTTTCTCCTCCAAAATCTACTTGAACTAAGCGGTAGTAGCTTAGTGCGGTCTGCCGAACATCTCTATAGCTATAGTGGTTCGTAGTTGTAGAATTTCCTGCGCCTTCGATTGTAGCAATCGTTGAAAACTCAATACCATCTGTGCTTTTTTGAACTTGAAAATAATCATTAGCTATCTCCGTTGCAGTTGCCCATTCCAAATCAATCCCACAGTCATTTTCCTCCGCCGTAAAAGCAAGCATTTCAACGGGTAGTGTAGGAACTTGACAAGGGTTTAAGCAAATAGAAGCATTGTAGTAGTTTCCTTCTTGAGCAGCATATAAGTTTCCTCCAATTTTTTCGCCTATAAAAGTAGGCGGAAAGTTTTCAGGAGCTTGGTCATGCCATCTTAACTCTAAGCACTTGGTAGCATCTATAATATCAAAGCTCAAGGTTCCGACTGTAAGCCATTCTGTTGTAATCCATTTTCCTTCTCCACCAGCAAGTACAACATTGTAGGAAATAATGGTGTCCAAAGTCCCCGTCAAGGTGTGTGGGTCATAAAAGCTAAAAGGCGCAAAAAAACCCGTTAAATGTTGTTCTTTAATCGTTGCACTTCCAACGGCTACGGCATCTCTGGTATAAGAAAATCTAAAGTTTTGATCAGAAATTTTAAAGGTTTTACCTTCTGAAGTTGCTTTTACCTCTATATCAACCAGCACCTTGCTTTTGCCACATTGTATCTCTTTTGTTTTAAACCTCACATCATACTGCCCACTTTGAGCCGTTGCACTAAAAGAAATCAATATAAAAACGCATATAGAGAAGTAGTATAGTAGAGATTTCATGACTTCAGTCGTTTAGTATTAGTTAGAAAAGCACCGTATTTGTTACCACTACAAAAGTGCAATAAAATTCAATGTCACGCAACAGGAAATCCATAAAAACAGATAATTTTATAATTTTTTGTGACCTAGCAACCAATGAATTAAATCAAACCCTATGTATCATCCCCATCTATCACAATTATACAAAAGCAAACAAGTAAGTCTTGTTTCGTGACATAGATAACAATTCAAAACTACACCCTACGAAACCATTAAAAGCAGTTTTGCAGTGCTAAGTATTCGATCTAGAAATACATTAATTTTTAGCTGAAATAACGAATAAAAATTGATTTTAGAGTTTTAGTTGTCACTTATCAAAGAAAGGAAGAGTAGTTATCTAGACAAATATCGCATACCTTGTTTCTACCCATACATTTTAACCAAATTGATACACTCTATGTCTAGGTTTTATGTGACATCAAGAATTTTAATTTTTTTTTAGAAAAAAAGCATTTTTTTAAACCTTTTCCTAGAAATGGATTAAAATCAACCGCTTGAAGAATGAAAATCGAGTTCTTACTAGCAAATCAAAAGGGTTTTAAAGCTACGATCTGGTACATTTTCTAATAATTTTGGATGTTCCTTTATTCATCAACATTAAAGGCTAGTACAGTTCGAGAAGATTAACGATACTTAAAAACATTTGCAGGATTTGACGGATCGTTGGCTTTAGCCGATGGTATATTAAATTTATCATCGACAAATGATTGTTTACTGTCGGCTAAAGCCAACGATCCAGAGTACCTACTTCTTTTCTTGAAAGATGACGCGGCAGCTAAAACGGACGATACATTGATAAGAGGAATCAAGTAACATTTTGATGGGCTTCATCTTGATTGGCTAAATCGAAATTGATCAAAATGGCTATGCTCATAAAATAGAAAGAGCCTACTTTGTCGGTTTCGATCAAATCATTGATAAGGAGAAAAGCATCGATGATGATCAGGGAGAGTAAAAGGGTCATGACTATGCGTTTTCTCCCTTCTTGCTTGGTTTCATGGTATATCTGTTCTCCTTTTATCAATATCGCAAAAGTAAGTATCAGGAAAATAATCAAGCCCATAACACCTTGATCAACAAGCATCATCAAGTAATAATTATGAATTCCTGATTTTTCTGGATTGTCACTCACATAGGTTTCGAAGCTCGATATGGTATACTCCTTGTAAAAGTTGTAAAAATTACCTGGCCCAAATCCTGTCCACAATTCATAAGTACTCATTTTTACACCAGCTACCCAACGATAAAGACGTTCCATCGTTGAAATGTCTTCCATTTTATAGGTGGCTTCTAGTAGATCGTCAAATTTTTGATGAGAAATCGTTTTCTCAAAATTCGGCGCATAGTCTAGGTATTTATTGTTATCAAGGACATAACCAAAGCCAACTAGGACAGCAATTAAAGCCCCCCCCAAGACCAATTTTGTAAAACGAAATCGGATAACAAAATAGGCTCCAGCCGCCATTACTAGCGCTACATAAGCAGCACGGGTATAGGATAACTGGACAGCGACTAAAACGACTAGTAGGCTAATCACCAACAACCACCATTTAGGAGAGCGCTTTGGATACCACTTCCGAGCAAACCAAATGTAGGGAAAGAATAAACTAAGCAAGGCTGCATAACTCACATGGTTACGATAGAAGGGATACATGGATTTGTGTATCTTTTCGAAGGAGAAACCATAGGTGTATTGCTTGACTAAAACGTAAATGATGGTTAAGATTAGGGGGATAAAGACACACCAAAATAAGGTTTTGAAATGCTCTTCTTTTTTGATCAATAGTCCCGTCATGAAGACAAAAACAACGACGTACCAGCATTTTGCTAAGAAAAATTTTAGCGAAACGAGTAAAAGGTTGGAGTTGACTACGGCGACTAAAATCCATCCAAGGTGTAAGAAGAGTAGTAGATTAATGGTGTGACGAAAAAACCGACCATCCAACAGTTGGAAATGTTTTGCAAAATAGAAGAGGTAGACGAGCAGCAAGCCTAAGATTAAAGGTTCTGTAGGTAAATCCGTTCCCAAGCCATTGGGGAAATAGATTTCCATGGAGAGCGGAATACAGGCTAGTAGTAAGTAGAAGACTTTACGAAAATCGACAATGGTTTGAAAAACCAACAAAAAAGCAAAAGGCGCTCCATAGAGTAAAGGAAAATCCAACCACATAGCTCCAACTACACTAGCCACGATGAACGCAGCGAGTACAGCAAAAAGATAAAGCGTAGGCTTTGGTATGGAAGCAGGAGGCAACATCGTCTTAGCCTAATTTAATTCAAGTTCTTTTTTCCAATCAACAGCCTTGTAGTTTTCAAATAATAAGGCTCCCAAAGCACTAAAAATGAAGGCAACAAGCAGGGCACTTAGTACGAGAATAGAACGCCTTGGCCTTGATTTGATGACGGGAACGCTAGGCGCTTCTACAATGTAAATGGAGGAAAGAGACGTATTGTAAACGGCTTCATA
This sequence comes from Saprospiraceae bacterium, assembly GCA_020631545.1. GTDB lineage: Bacteria > Bacteroidota > Bacteroidia > Chitinophagales > Saprospiraceae > JAHDHB01. Next base: position 5,396 of record JAHDHB010000395.1, read on the forward strand.
TTGAAAGTACCGCTCTTTCAAAAATTGTAACTCGGTAGACATACTTTTTTGGCGACCTTCCACCAAGGTTATTTTTTCTCTTCCTTCATTAAACCGTGCTAGACTTATGTTGCCATCTTTAGAGGATAGGGCATCTAGTTTCCCTTCCAATGATTTGACTAAGGCACGAACTTTAAGCAAAGAATCTCTTCTTACGCCAGAGGATTTTTCCAAAAGCTTCAATTTCGCCTTGTTACTCGCCAATAGAGCGGTGGTTTTTGTGGATTCTTCTGCGAGGTATTCTCCTTGTGCTTCAACATCAATGATCCCAAACTCCTTTCGCAAAACATTTAGGGAATCGGAAGAAGCTTTGAATTCCTTTTGTTTATCTTCAATGCTTTTTTTGTACGATTCTAATATTTTTACTTGGTTAGCTCTTACCAATCTATTATTAATTTCATCAATTTTTCCTAGAACCCCCCAAAGCATTTCCGCTGCCAACTCAGGTTCTTTATCTTCTATAGAAATTTCTAAAGCATCATTATCATTCTTTTTCAGGTTATACAATTTGAGAAATGCTTTTCGAACTTTATCCGGTGCTTTAACGTCTGTTGAATCTATGTCATAGTGCTCATAAAGATTAAATTTATTAATCACGTAAAAGAGCAATTCGGTAGATTCTGCAACCAACATCAAGCGATTCATCTCATTTTGATCACCAAAGGGGTCAATACCTTCATCCGCAGTACCGAACAAGGCTCCACGGCTAGCAATCAAAGGATTTGAAGGGTAAAAAATAGCGATAGCTTGATAATAGTTGGACATCATCAAGCTCACAAAAACCGTCAAAATCGTTACGCCGGCTGTTGTATATAAAATAGGTCTTTTCCATTTTAGCAAAGACCTCAAGACTTCAAGCAAAGTCGCTGTACTATTCATTTATCTTACTTTTGGCCTGCAAAGGTAACAAATTTGAAACGATATAAGAAAAACAGCGCTTTTGTTCATCTTATCTTATTTTGTAGAGTAACTTGCAAATTCCTCAAGGCAATATCGACTATATGTCTTGAATAGGCCTTTGGGCAAAATTTTCTGCACATTTTGGACAGAAAATTTGTAGTCCGCGATAGCTATCGGGAGTAGAAGGTAGAAGAGTTCCGAAAGCTTTCGGGAGATTTTTCTTCGAAAAATCTAAGTTCACTGTGAGAACAGTCTCTCTTCGCTCTACTTTCTACCCTCTACTTGGTTCTGGCTTTGCCAGCTTAGGGTTTACTATCATTAGAACGGTCATTTATGGAGAATAACAAAACAAAA
>JAHDHB010000396.1 GCA_020631545.1 Saprospiraceae bacterium
TTTCGATTTTCTTAACGCAATTTCTATAAGGCCGTCCTCGCTCTTCTCCTAAATTCAGGAATTTGCTCCTAGTTAAAAAGTGAACGAAATCCTTCTAATCCCTTAGACAATTATGTTTCCAAGTTCTACAGGTCGAGGACATTCACAATAAATAAAACAGGGATTCAGAGGGCAACCACAAGGGATTTCCCCTACGGAATTCAGGGGTTAGAAGAGTATTCATCGAGTTCTGCGTAGGATAATTATCCTTTTGCAGAAATTACACTAATCTTAAACCCCTTCAATTTAGTCCGTAATATAGTGGTTTTCTGTTCTACTCCAGCTAAGGTGAATCTAAGATTTCCAAATATACTAGGATCGGGCTTTATTTTTATAAGGGTAGAATTTGATTCCTCCGTTGCTTCGAATTGACGAGATGTAATAATACCTTTTTCAAAATGAAAAAGACCTTTTTTCCTTTCTGAAATGGTAGCAACTTCACACCATTCTGCTGCTGCATTAATTGGACAAACGCCTATTCGACAGAACTCTTCACCAACGGCAAGATGTTTTTTAAGGTTATGACAGGTAAATAGCGTAGTAAAGAACATTTCGGCTATTGTTTTCTCTTTATCTCCTCCTAGCGTAAGTTTCATTCCTGCATCATATTCCAAAGAAAAATAATCTTCGTAAAGTTTTATTTTTAAATAGGTACAATTTCCGTCAACAAATTCATCAATAGCATGACAAGCCATCTCAAGCGGTAAGATATTTAAATTTTCTTCTAGAAAACAAGTCGAAAAATAAAGTTTAGGCCTTATTCGAACGGATTCGGTAAGCGAAATGGTGCGAATATCATTTATGTTGTATTTATTTTCCATAATAGTCGTATTCTAGTAGTGGTAACGTTGACTTCAGACAACATGTTGTTCCTTAGACGTACAATTGACTAAACAAGGTAAATTGACAAAGGAGGCAATTAAATCATGCTCAACAACTGGGGGAAGGAATCACTTTTAGGGTCAAAGAAGTATATAGTATCCGAATGCACGTAGCATTGTTTTAAGGAGCGTGCTGCTTTCTAGCCATTCATCCCGATAACATCATCGGAAGAAGGCTCAACTCAATAACATTCAATCAAATGCCATCAAGCCGCATTTGCTAAAAATGGTCTTATTCGGGCAGACACAATATAGACCATGCTTCCCCGTTTTAATTCTTAAAGATAGCATTCTACTTCCTCAAAAATGCTATTTGGAATAAGATTAGATAAGAATTTCATCTTAAAACGAGTCAACTCTTTATACTTTTCCCAAAGAAAACAAATTGACTAACAATGAATTCCCAAAAAACAATTTGAATATAAGGCCTTTAATATAAAAATTGAAGTCACAATTTATAAAGCCTGAATTCTAAATTACTTAATTTTTTCCCTATTATTAGGAACTTAAATGTCAAAAAAGCGGAGCTGTGTAGTAGGAATAATTTCCGCACGGAGGTTCGTCAAATGAATAATCGCTATGAATAAGAAAAACTGGATAATACTGCTAGGATTTTTAGGCTTAATGCTTCTACTTTCCAACTGTAAGCATGAACGGGTTTTTCCAAGCACCGCAACCCTCTCCGATACCTGTAGCCCAGATACGGTGTATTTTAAAAATGTCATTCTACCTTTAATACAGTCAAACTGTGCTCAAAGTGGATGTCATGATGATATCACTAGGGCCGAAGATGTAATTTTGGATACTTATGACAACATTATCAATACAGGAGGAATAGATAGGGGGAATGCCAATAATAGTATATTCTATACCGTAATGATAACCCCTGACCTAGGGCAACTCATGCCTCCTCCTCCGAACCAACCTATGACCGCCGAACAAATTAGCCAAGTAGCGACTTGGATAAACCAAGGAGCATTGAACAATGCTTGTGCGGAAACTTGTGATACGACGAATGTTACGTTTTCAGGTTCTGTTTGGCCTTTGATTCAACGTAAATGTACAGGTTGCCATAGTGGTACACCACCACAAGGAGGAATTCCTTTGACCAATCATGCCCAGGTTTCTGCATTTGCTTTGAGTGGTTTGCTATTGTCTACGATGAGAGGTGAACCGGGTTTTTCTCTTATGCCTCCTGGGAATGCGGTACCTGCTTGTGAAATTGATTTAATTCAGCTTTGGATAGACGATGGTGCCCCGAACAATTAAGGTAGTTGAATGTTTATAAAATGTGCTTTTAGAGCCTTATGTACCATATAAGTAATATGAGGTCTATAAGAATCATATAAGCCTGACGTGTGTTTTTAGACGCAAAAAGAACATAGTAGACGGGCTGCGACCTTTTTAAGACATAAGCAAAACACTTTTTTCTTAGTTCTGGCCAAGGCCAGCTTAGGAGTATTCCTAATTCGTAATTCCTTACTCGAAATTCGAAATTAAAGAATAGTATGAAAATATCATTGAAATTAGTTCTAATGCTACTAATTGCATTAGGCTTAAATGCCCTCTCATCGGGATGTTATTATGATGTAGAGGAAGAGTTATATCCTGATCCGCTGGCAAGTTGTGATACCACAGCGGTTTCTTATGCAAACGATATTGTTCCCATTATGCAAGCGAATTGCTATAATTGTCATGCAGCAGCAACTTCTAGTAGTGGAGCAGGGATTGTATTGGATAATCACCCCCAAATGTTGACCTTTGTTAATAATGGCCGATTGGTCTGTACCATAAATTTTGCTGCTGGCTGCTCTCCAATGCCTCCTAGTGGTTCTCAAATAAGTGCCTGTGATTTGGCATTGGTCGATAATTGGATTAATAACGGAGCTCAAGATAACTAACTCAAGGTATGAAAACAAGATTTCTATTTCTAATAGGTATATTGGCTTTCGGCTTTCAAGCTTTTGGCCAGACAGAATGGGCGTACAAAACGTTTTATGATACACGTATTGTCAATGGCCAATCTGTCGAAACGAATGATAAAGGGGTGATGAAAATGGTGATTTCGCATCGTTTTGGTCGCTTAAATGGTGGTCCTTATGAGCTTTTTGGCTTGGATGACGCCAATATGCGGATGGGCTTTGATTATGGAATTACGAAGTGGCTAACGATTGGCGTGGGCCGCAGTTCTTTCCAAAAATTGTATGATGGTTCTGCTAAGGTAAAATTTCTTTCCCAAAGTAAAGGCGATAAGAACATGCCTATTTCTGCTTCTTTTTTTACCAATGTAAACATTAATTCGCTTAAGTTTACGGATTTGGAACGGAAAAATTATGCAACTTCTCGATTTGGTTATTCTTATCAGTTGTTGTTGGCGCGCAAATTTCATGATCGTTTTAGCTTTCAGCTTATGCCGACTATGGTACACCGTAACCTAGTAGCTACGGCTGCGGAAAAGCATGATGTTTTTTCAATTGGTGCTGCTGCTCGGGTTCTACTCACCAAGCATTTCACCTTGAATGCGGAGTATTATTATACGCTGCCCAATCAATTGGCCGAGCCTTATAAAAACTCGCTTTCTATTGGTTTTGATGTGGATACCAAAGGCCACGTTTTCCAACTCCACTTCACGAATAGTAGAGGAATGGCGGAACAGCCTTTTCTTACCGAAACGACTGGTGATTGGTTAAAAGGAGATATTCACTTTGGCTTCAACATCACGCGTGATTTTAAAATTACAGGAAGGAAATATCGTCCTAGCAAAGAATAATTGTGAGGCGGTTGGTGTTGTAGAAGGTAGAGGGTAGAGCGTATAGGGATTTACCGTCATAACTGACTGATTTTCCTAGGAAAATCTTAGAAACTTTTTAACGTTTATGCCTTCGTTATTAGGATGGCGGAGCCGCTGGGCATAGTAAAAGTTTACTCCGAAAAGTTAGAATTAATGAAAAAATACGACTTATGGTGTATGAAATCCTCATGGCGTTAATTATTATTTGCTAGCAAATAATAAACATCATACTTCATAAATCTTACATCGCATTTTAAAGAGGAGCCTTTTCGGAGTGGCCTCACTCTTTAGTTACTAAAAAGAAATCAACATGGTTAAATATAGTATAATCGTGGCGCTTATCTTTCCTTTTATGATGACGGGATGGTTTTCTGAGGAAAAGAAGGAAGTGCCTTCTGTAGGAAGTGAGTGGGATCAAAATACCCCTGTAGCGGAAGTTCTTTGGGCCTTGGGAGAGGAGAAACCAAAGCATTACGTCAAAAACATGTCTGAAGAGAAGATAAAACAAGGCGAGGAATTGGTAAAAATTGGCAAGACGACGGGGCCAAAAGGAAGAAAAACCAAATTCATCAGCAAGTATTATGCTTGTACGAGCTGCCACAATATTGGTCGTGAAGATCCCGATCTGACGAAAGTCGATCCTGAAGCTAGATTAGACTATGCTTCGATGAAAAACATCCCTTATTTACAAGGTTCTACGTTCTGGGGTATCGTGGATCGAGAGACTTGGTACAATGATGATTATGTCAAGAAATATGGGGATTTGCTAAAAGATGCCAAGACGGATTTGAAGGAAAGCATACAGGTTTGTGCCGTCTATTGTTCCCAAGGCCGTCGGGTCAAAAAATGGGAAATCGATGCTATTTTGGCTTATTATTGGAGTTTGCAAATGAAAATGGGCGACTTGGAAATGTCTAAGGAAGATTGGGCGACCATCAAGGAGAATGCTACGAATACCAGCAAGCAAGATGAGCTGAAAAGCTTGGTCAAATCGAAGTATATGCAAAAATCACCTGCTACTTTCTCGGAGCCCCCAAAAGATAAAAAGAAAGGCTATGCCTACGAAGGACGCCCCGAAAAAGGCGAAATCGTCTATCGTTTAAGCTGTATGCATTGCCACCGTGCTAATGGGGAGAGTGACGTTATCTTGGATAAAACAAAGTCTTCTTTCCGCTGGTTGAAGCGCCATATGGCTGATAATACGCAGCTTTCTACTTATTATGTTGCTCGAAAAGGAACTTATGATGCTTTAGGTCATCAAGAATATATGCCGCATTATACCTTGGAGAAACTATCGGATCAACAGATGGAGGATCTCCGTAGTTATATTGAAATGGGAGCTGGGGAAGGCTTTTCTGCCCTCCCTTCTTCTGATGCGGAAGATTCGAAAAGATCTTTACGATTTTAGCCTAAGCTAGTAGAACGTAGAGGGTATAGTGTAGAGGGATTTTACCGTCATAGCACTTTGCACAAAGCTCAACTTTTAAGAATCTGAAGAATTACAATTAGAAAAAACTCAGTACCAAGATGTTAGTACTGAGTTTTTTTTATTTCCATAATAAAGGACTCTCCTCCCCCTCATTCCCGGACAATTTCGGGGAAGGTAGAATCCAAACCCAAACTTCTTGAATCTGAGCAGGCAGATTTTTTGAGTTTTGTCACCTCAATTGTTAAATTACGAATGGGGAATTACGAATTACGAGTAGACCGTCAGCACATAGCGACTTTACCGTTTAAGGCTAATTACAAACAATATCTTATCTAGGAAAACCTCTTTTGGTTCCTTGTTTGTGCCTTTCTGATACAAAGATAACATCTCTATAAAACTCTAAAAACCACTAAAATGAGTGCGGTAACAATCCACAAAACAAGTAACAATCACTTATTCAACAAAACAACAACACCTAACAGACTGCATATCAATCTCATAGCAACACCCCTGTTTTGCAGAAAGTTTTTCATTCGACGCGCCATTAAAGATGATTTATTTTAATTTTTATTAAAAAAATTTAATAATTCTTTAAGCTTTCCATTATGTTTATGCTTAAAAAAGCAAAGAAACACTATCAAAAACCACTGACTATCAAACCATTAACCTACATCGCTTTTCTTCTAAGCTCAAACATCCTTAAGTTGACTATAAGCCAAAATAAAAAGCAATTTTTTTTTCGTAAATTTATGTATTGATTCATTTCAAACTACTTTCATCATGAAAATGTATCTTATTCGCGCCTTTGTTTTATTTCTTTTTGTGGTTTTTTCTTGGAATGTGCAGCAGGCTGCTTTGTTGGAAGATGGTGGAGGAGTAACATTGATAGTACCTAAGAAGGATGCGACTACTTATGAGATAACTATCCCTGATTTATACCTTACTAATGAGCACCTTAATATGCCATTCAAAGTAAGCTTATTTCAAAATAATAAAGAAATTGCTTCTAGAATAGTAGAAACTATTACAGTACCTATTACTATAAGTTCGCTTCCTATATCAAAAGGAGAATACATACTTGTTATTCAAGCAGACAATTTTGAGGTCAAACGCCCTATAATCATAAAGTATTAAGCCCATTCATTAATAACAAAAATCATCTTTTCAACTCAAATATTTTACATTTCAACCACTCTTTTTCAGAAAGTGCGCTCCCTAAGTCATTGACTTTCTGAAGTAATACCCCCTTTGAAGGTCTTCCAATATTCTGAGATAAAAGGCATAACACTTCTATAAAATGAAGATAAACTAGCTTGAATTCTTTATTCATATTTCCGTTGAGCGTGTTTCTTCTAAGGTATTCTTTAAATGATTTAGAAGTATCCCGTATTTCGACTTCACCATCTTGTTTCTTCAACTCAAAAATGGATTTAAGACTAATCATGTAATACATTATAGTGTAGGTATAATCTAGATATTTTTGTCTGTTTTTTAATTTTTCTAAGACCAATTGATATTCTCCTAATGCAAAATGTCTATGACA
>JAHDHB010000397.1 GCA_020631545.1 Saprospiraceae bacterium
GACTGGATTTTCTATTGAAATTAGTGCATCTCTTTTTACTTAATTACTTTCTCAGGATTATTGCTCTCTCCCTGACAAAATCCCCCTAGATCACCACTCCCCGGCCCCAGCCCAATCACTAAATCCGCCGCCTCAATCAAAACATCATTATGCTCAATAAAAAGCACCGTATCTCCAGCATCTACCATCGACTCAAAAACCGCAATTAAGCGCAGCATATCAAAATAATGAAGTCCCGTGCTAGGTTCATCGAAGAGAAACAAGGTACAGCCTTTGCGTTTTTGCAACATTGATTTGGCCAATTTTAACCGTTGGGCTTCTCCTCCAGACAGGGTATTCGCAGACTGCCCCAAGCGTAGGTGGCCTATGCCTACTCGCTTGAGAATGTCCATTTTTTCTACGATAGAGCCTGTGTCAAAAAACTCAATCGCCTCTTGTACTGTCATTTGTAAGACTTCACCGATGGAACACCCGTTGAGTTTACAAGCGAGAATCGTTTCATTATAGCGCATTCCTTTGCAAGCATCACAAGTGAGCCAGATGTCACTCATGAAATCCATACTTGTTTTTAACTTTCCATGGCCAGCACAAGTCGTACATTTTCCTTTCTTGCTTTGATAGGAAAAATCAGCTTTCTTCAATCCCACTTTTTTGGCGTAGGGCGTACTAGAGAAGACCGCCTTTAGCTGGTCGATAATTCCAGTATACGATGCTGGAGTACTTAATCTATTTTGGGTAAGTGCTTCCTGATCAACAAGTAGCACTTCTTCAAATTGCTCCATTCCATGTGTGGATGTACAATTAACTGGCCGACGCTGTAGCCAAGAACGATACAACACCTCTTTGACCAAACTTGACTTTCCACTTCCCGAAACACCCTTGATGGCTATAATTTGTTGGGCATAAAACGTTACATCAATATCCTTGAGATTATTGGCAAATGCACCTTTCACACCAAAAGGTTTCCCTTTTTTTCGTTGTTGCTGAATTCGAACAACTTGCTGATTTTGAAACATCTGGTAGGTTACCGAATGTTTTGCATTAGCGATATCGCTAATTTTTCCTTGGTAAATGACTTCACCGCCTTGACTTCCTGCCTCTGGCCCCATTTCAATCAGATAATCAGCAGTGCGGATGAAAGCGGGATCGTGTTCTACCACCACAACCGTATTCCCATTGGCTACAATGCGTTTTAGGACTTTTGATAGAACGGCAACTTGGGCGGTATCCAATCCTATAGTGGGTTCATCCAAGATATAGGTGACACCAAAGAGATGCGTAGATAATTGACTGGCAAGCGTAATCCGCTGCCGTTCTCCTCCTGAGAGTGTATTGACCGCTCTATCCAAACTTAAATACCCCAATCCAAGATCGACTATCGTTCTTAAAGATGCTTTGACGGCAGGTAGCACCACCTTACTGATAGCCAGAACAACTGCATCTACTTTATGCTCAATCTTCTCTATCAATTCAAGGCAAGACGTAATGCTCAATTGAGTAAGCTCATGGATGTTTTTCCCCAGAAATTTGGTGCTTAATAAAGCTGATTTCAAGCGACTTCCTCCGCATTTGTCGCAGACTACCTCGTGCAACAAAGACTCCAATGCTTTGATATTCTTATTATTGCGTTTTCGCTGGTATTCGGCATCAATATAATGACAGAGGCCGAGCCATTTTGCGCTTAGGGCTTGTATACCAGTCCTTGATTTGGTTGTAAATGCCCAGTTGACCTCCCAAATCGCATCGCCCGTTCCATACAAAATGACCTCTTTTAGCTCATCTTCTAATTCCTGCCATGGGCGTTCGATATTCCACTTTTTTTGTTTGCCCACTTCCCTCAATGTTGCCATAAATTGGCCATTTACATCAGCATAATACGCCATCGCCCTATTCTTAGAAAGAGCACCTTCAAAGATAGTTTTGTCTTCGGCAACGAGCACCTTATCAGGGTCGCATTTAAGCTTGATACCGAGGCCTGCACATGCTGGACATGCTCCAAGGTGGTGATTGAAAGAGAAGTGTTGCGCCGTATGAGCTTGCCCCTGATTTTGTGCAATCCTTGAATACAACAATCTGAATACATCATATACGCCTGACAGTGTCCCCACAGTTGACCGCTTCGAAGGCGTCCCGCCCTTTCTGTTGATCCCAATTGCAGGGCCTAATCCTGAGTATGAAGTAATTTCTGCTGCACTGTTTTGTTGAATAAGACTTCGATTATAGGTCGATAAGGACTCCGTAAAGCGGGCATTGGATTCGGCAAACAGCGTATCGTACACCAAGGATGATTTTCCACTTCCAGATACTCCAGTGACTACGGTCAACTGATTTTTCGGAATACGTACATCAATGTTTTTAAGCCCATGCGTCTTTATCCCATTCAATGAAATATCTTTGATTATGAACTCATTAGACACTTCATTTATGGCTTCCTTCCTAGTATTATCTTCTTCCACACTTGGAATTCCCTGATAAAGAATCGTACCTCCTGCTGCACCGCTTTTGGGGCCGAGTTCGATATGCCAATCACTCCAAGCAATAAGCGCTTCATTTTGTTCGATACAGACAATGGTATTGCCTTTTTGCTTGATGCGATCAAAGAGTTGCAGTAATGTGTTAATGTCATCGTGATGCAAGCCAATACTCGGCTCGATGATCACGTACAAGGTATCTCCCGTATCTTTTTTCTGGAGTTGATTGGCTATTTTAATGCGCTGCGCTTCTCCCCCTGAAAGTGTGGTGGAGGATTGTCCAAGTGTGAGGTAGCCGAGCCCTATTTCTTGTAATATTTTAAGTCCTGTCAACACCTTTTTCTGATCACTAAAAAAGGAGAGGGCTTCATTGATGGACAACTTATAGCAATCCGCTATTGACAATCCCTTATACTTTATCAAAAGGGTTTCCTCGTTAAATCGATCACCGCTGCAAGTGCCACAGACCAAGTCTACATTGCCTAGAAAGTGCATTCCGAGCTGCGTTTTGCCTGCTCCTTGACAGGTTTCGCAGCGTCCTCCTTTGTTATTGAATGAAAATCGAGACTTGGTAAACCCTTTCGATTTTGACTCGGGCAAACTAGCATAAATGTCCCGAATATGATTGGATAATCCTAAATAGGTAGCTGGATTACTGCGCGGCGTTTTGCCTATTGGCGAATGGTCTATAAATATCAGTTTATTGATGGCCTCTAGATTTTCATGACGCCTCAGCTTAGCAGGAGCAGCAGTTTCAATGCCTAGTTGCTGCCGTACTACTTTGAGCAAAGTTCCTTTCACCAAACTCGATTTTCCGACTCCCGACCTTCCACTCACTACATTAAGTTTTCCGAGTTTAAACTCAACCTCAATGTTTTTCAGATTACGTTCTTGACATCCAATCAAACGAATCGAGGGATGCTCTACGCTTGTTGGTAAGGATTTCGCCCTTTCGTTGGAATTTTTAAGCGCTCGATACGTGGGGCTGGTCTTTTTCAATTCTTCTTGTTGAACAAATGCCGAAAACGCGCCATTAAAAATGAGTTCTCCTCCATTGACTCCTGCTTTGGGGCCAATCTCTATGATATGATCCGCACTCCTTATGGTGTCAAGATCATGTTCGACAATAATGACCGTATTCCCTTTATTAACAAGTTCTTTAAAATGTGCTATCAGTCTTTTATTCTCTGCTGGATGCAAACCTATACTAGGCTCATCAAAAACATAAAGCACATCACTCAAGGGCGCCAAAATCTGATTGGCTACTCGAATACGCTGAATTTCGCTGGCACGAAGTGACTTTGAAGGCCGATCTAAGGTCAAATGCCCTAGCCCCAAATCCATCAGTAAATCAACCTGATTTTCAACCTTTTGAACAATTTCACTCCCTACCCTTCCCCAAGTAGTTGATTGTATCCACGTTTTAAGCTCATTCACTTCTAAACAAGTTATTTGGGCTATTGATTTTCCATGAACACGCACACTCAAAGCATCCTCATTCAAACGAGTCCCCCTACACGCCTGACAGGTCACCGCATGCACATACTTGAGAATATTAGCATTTCGATCCCTTCTCAGAATATCCGACATTATCGGAATCATTCCCTTGTAATGCCCTTCTTCCCTAGGTTTGGCCTTTATTCCTGTCCACTTCAAACGAGATTCAAGACTGTGCTTACCAAAAGGCACTTTGATTTTATCGCTGCCATACAAAATCACTTCACGCTGAGGCTCCGTCAGTTCATTCCACGGAATATCGACGCTAAATCCTTCGGCTTCGCATACTTGATTGAGCACATCAATCGTTACCTGTGAGTACATGATATAGCCATTGGGCAAAGTGGGCGCTAATGCCCCGCCTCTAATCGATTTTTCGGGGTTACAAACCAAGCGCTCAAGGTCGATTTTTTCCTCCTTTCCGATACCATTGCAACAGGCACACTTCCCCAGAGCTGAATTGAAGGAAAAGAGGGCACGCGAAAGGGTAATATCCTTTGTACTCGTTCCTGTCCTTGCATACAATAAACGCAACAAATCATAGATATCCGACATTGTCCCAACGGTAGATCGAGCATGCATTCCCGTCGTGCCTTGTCCAATAGCAATCACAGGCGAAAGCCCTTCAATTTTATCCACCTCAGGACGGTTCAATTTCCCCATAAACTGCCGAGCAAAAGAGGGCAACGTTTCAAAATACCGCCGCTGCCCTTCTTTGGCTATGATCTCAAATACAAGGCTAGATTTCCCTGATCCTGAAATGCCTGTGACTACAATGAGTTTGTGGTGGGGAATGCGGAGAGAGATGTTTTTCAGGTTGTTGGTTCTAGCTCCTTGGACGAGGATTTGTGGGTGGGTGTTGGTGGTCATTTGGCAAAATTAGTGAAATAAATTTTATCTAGGTGTGTAATTTTAACAGTGCATAGTCCAAAACTGACTTGAGTTAGAGAATAGCTAATTAATCACTCCTCAAAAAGTTCTCTAGAAAATGAAGGAAAGGCACAAGACAAGGAAAGAACCACCAAAAAGCTACAAATCATTTTTTTGATTATTCAGAAAACAAATATCACCTTTTCTAGAAAATTGCCTTTATTTCGTTGAGAATCGTATGAATGAGGAATTCTATCCTGAGGCTACCGCCTAAGAGAATTGCCCAGAATTGTACGATATTTTATTTTGTGGCAGCAAAATCCAAGCCCCGAAGCGGAGGAGTATATTTTTGACTAGACGCGATTTTTTGCTTTTTCAATCATTTTAGTACGACTTCGATTCCCATAAGACCAAAGCTGAACCTCTCAGCATTGTTTAGTAGCGACTTAGCATCAATTATTTAATTTAAAGTTCTTATCTTTAGCATTCTAATGCTTTTAGCACTGAATAGTTCCTTTTATTATGAACCCTGAAATTGAAGAGGTATGCCTAAGAATAATAAACTAATTTATATTGCTTATGCGGATGATGATTTACCCATTGCAAAGAAACTTTTCTTGCATTTGTCTGGAGCTGGGGTAACGGTCTGGTATAGAGAAGAATCTATCCCTTTTGGTAAAGTCAAGACACGAATGATGAACCAAGCAATTAATAAGGCGGATTGTGTAATGATTTTATTGTCAAAGCATACGGCCAATAGTCATGGCTTTTTTCAGCAGGAGATTAGAATGGCCTTGAATAGACGACAGGAACTTCCTGAGGATAAAGTTTTTATTATTCCTGCTTTGCTGGAGAAGGACGCGCCTAGACCTTATGCTCTGGAGGGGATTATGCCATTGGATTTGTCGATGGGGGCTGAGAAGGGAGTGCGTAAGTTGTTAAAGGGAATAGGGGTAAACCCAGCAAGGCACAATGAAGAGTCTTCTAACAATCAACCAATTGAAATGACAAAGGTGCCAGAAATTTATATTTCATACGCTTGGGGAGGAGAAAGCGAAAAGATCGCAGATGCTCTAGAAAAAGCATTCCAAAAACGGGGAGTGACTGTAAAACGGGATAAAAACTCAGTCAATTATAAAGATAGCATTAAAGAGTTTATGAAGCAATTGGGGCAAGGTCGATTTGTAATTCCCATTATCAGTAAAAAATATTTGGAAGCTAAAAATTGCATGTTTGAATTGCTAGAAATAGCTAAGCATAAACAATTTCAAAAAAGAATTTTTCCTATTGTGTTACCCAATTCAAAAATTTATTCGGCTTTGGATCGTTTGGTTTATATCAATCATTGGGAAAAGAAAATCGCTGAGTTGGATGCCGCAATACGGGAAGCAAAAGGCTTGGGGAACCTAGGGAGTATTTACACCGAATTGGATACTTTTCATGCTATTCGAAATCAAATTGATGGATTGGTAGGCATTATTAGCGACATGAATAACCTAACTACTGAAATACACCAAACTGGCAACTATGAAATTGTTTTTGAGGCAATTATGAAGGCCATCAAAGAGGACGGATAAGGAGTTAATCTCAAGATTACTACAATCATGGCAAATATTCAACCAGAAATATTTCTATCCTACTACAGAGGAGAGCATACGGCACAACCTGTTAGAGTGCTGAGGCAGGTATTTTCTGACAAAAAGGTTCTTGTAAAATCCCGTTTTATCTTGGGGTATAAAGAAAGTCGAAAAGACTATCTGAGGAAATTGGGGCAGAGTCGTTTCGTTATCCTCCTTATCTGT
>JAHDHB010000398.1 GCA_020631545.1 Saprospiraceae bacterium
AAAACCTTGTTTATCTAGGTTTTAGTGTCTGTTACAAACACTTTGTCCTTCCTCCATCCACGGGTAAATTTATGCCGTTGATGTAAGCAGCAGCGGGGGAAGCTAGGAAAGCAGCAGCGGCAGCGATTTCTTCTGGTAGTGCAAAGCGACGTGCAGGAACACTTCCTTTCATTTTTGCTTCGACTTCTTCTAGGGCTAAACCTCCTTTCTTGGCTTTGTTGGAAATGATGCTGGATAAGCGTTGAGTACTGGTGGCTCCAGGAAGAACATTATTTACCGTGATACCCCATTGACCGACTTCATTTGCTAGGGTTTTCGCCCAATTTGCTACAGCTCCTCTTGTCGTGTTTGAAACTCCTAGGCCATCTAGAGGCTGCTTGACGGAGGTAGAAATGATATTGATAATGCGTCCGTAGCCTTCCGTTTTCATGCCGGGGAGTAAGGCTTGTACTAGGATTTGATTGCAAATAAGATGATTGTTGAATGCGGTCAAAAACTCTTGTAAATCAGCTTGATGTACTAGGCCGCCTGGAGGGCCTCCAGTGTTGTTTACTAAGATATGGTAAGGTTGCTTTTCTGCTGCTTCACGGATTAATTTGTTCAAAGAGGCTTGATCAGAAAAATCTATGGAAATAAATTGGTGGTTTTGCGTTCCATTTTGTGCTAGAGAGTCCAGCGTTTTTTGCAAGCGTTCTTGGTTTCGAGCTACAAGGGTAACATTTGCGCCCAATTCCGCTAATTCTTGAGCTGTTGCTTTACCGATTCCTTGGCTACTGCCGCAGACTAGAGCGTTTTTTCCTGATAAATTAAGGTTCATTATGATGATTTAACACACGGGTGAAATATTTTACTTCGCAAGATACTTTATTTCTAAAAAAAACAAGAAAAAACTAGTAACTTACTGCTTTATAAGTCATTAATAATAGGTGTTCAATGCTGAAAAAATATCTCCATAGAAAAGACATTGAGGCGGGTTGTGATGAAGCAGGAAGAGGCTGTTTGGCCGGGCCTGTTTTTGCGGCAGCCGTTATTTTGCCCAAAAACTTCAAAAACGAGCTGCTAACGGATTCGAAATTGCTGACAGAGGCCAAGCGTTACGAACTTCGTCCTATCATTGAAAAGAAGGCGGTGGCTTGGGCGGTAGGCATTGTTTATCCTAAAGAAATTGATGAAATTAACATCCTTTGGGCTTCATTTTTAGCCATGCATCGCGCTATTGACCAACTCAAAAAACGCCCGACTTCTTTGCTTATTGACGGCAATCGTTTTAAACCTTATGAGGGCATTCCCCACCATTGCATTGTGAAAGGGGACAATAAATTTCTTTCTATTGCTGCTGCCTCTATTCTTGCTAAGACCTATCGTGATGATTATATGTTGAATTTACATGGAAAATATCCTCATTTTTCATGGAATTCGAATAAAGGGTATCCGACGAAGGCGCATCGGGCTGCTATTCAAGAACATGGAAGTACACCCCACCATCGAATGTCTTTTCGTTTGCTTCCTGAGGAGAGTCTTGGGTGATTTTAAAGGTTGGTATATCAAGGAGAGAAAGTTTGTATGCTTCTGAGTTTTAAAGAAGCAATAATTAGTTGGAATCTTATAGTAACTAAGGAGTAAACTCTTCCCTAATTTTGACAAAACTTTGTCGTCAGCAATAGTAATCAGGAGGAAGGTATCGATTTTCCGAAGGAAAATCAATTCGTTATGGCCGTGAATCTCTCTACTCTATACCCTCTACCTATCAGCGGCTTCGCCGCGTTCAGCGAAAAAAGGTGATAAAATTTTATTAAAATTGTTTTCTTCTAAGCAAATTTCCTTTGATAGTGTTATTTTGTAGCTTTCCTTAACCCATTCAATATAGATTTATGATAGCTTTAGATAATTCGAAGCAAGAGCATCTACTTGACATTTTACGACGACATGAGAAGAAACTCAGACGCTTTGATGGTGTTTATGATGTAGGTGTGGGATATGTGCGTACGAATGGAAAAATTGACCACAATGAAATTGGTATCCTTGTTTATGTGGTCAAGAAATTTGGAAAGGAAGAATTGGATAAAAATCAAGTATTACCTGCTGTCATAGAAGGAATTCGAGTGGATGTTATTCAAACGACGCCTAAGGAA
The DNA here is from genome assembly GCA_020631545.1 of Saprospiraceae bacterium. GTDB lineage: Bacteria > Bacteroidota > Bacteroidia > Chitinophagales > Saprospiraceae > JAHDHB01. Next base: position 2,133 of record JAHDHB010000398.1, read on the forward strand.
CAGGCTGTTCCTACAGACCGTTTTGAACCGCTGCTTGGGGGGATTTCGATCTCTAATATTCGAATGACGACTAGTGGTACTTTGGGGATGATTGTGAAGGATAAAGATTCAGGAATTCCTCTTGGTTTGACCAATCACCATGTTATCAAAGGGAAGCGAGGAAGGCGTAGGAATCCTATCGTACAGCCTGAATGGAAGCCAAATACTAGGGAATTTCGCATAGGAAATGTTTATCGTTGGAATTGGGATTTGGATTGTGCTGTATTCAAAATAAAGACTAAGCTGCGTGCGATTGATTCCGAAAATTCGATGTTGAATATTGAGGGAAAGGTCACGGGGATCGTGGAGCCTCTCATAGGTATGGAGGTGATGAAATCGGGAGCAACGAGCGGCGTTACCCACGGGATCATTAGCTCTATTTCTTCTACCTTAGTGAATATCCGTATTTCTTCCAATCCGAACAAATGGGATAAAGACAATGAGATTTCCTTGCCTGGGGATTCTGGTTCTGTGTGGATTACAGATAGCGATGACAAGAAAGCGGTGGGACTTCATCACTCTGGGGATAGCTTGGATACGCCGCTTACGGAATATGCGCTAGCGGTTAATCTTCGATTTGTTTTTGAAAAATTGAATTTAACCATTTGATTGGGGGGCATTTTGGTTGTATGGTTTCTGGGATACCTAAGGTTAAAACCTTAGGCTACAGACAGTGGGACTCCTACGGAGTTTTTGGTGTTTTTTGGTGATGTAGATTTGGGGGCTTCGGAAAGCATGGATTTGTTGAGAATACAAGGTAATATAAATCTCTCTCTTCTCCCGATCACTATCGCGGAATACCCTCTACTCTCTACAAATTTTCTCACCAGAATGTGCAGAAAATTTTGTCCAAAAAATTACATCTGATTTAAAACAATGCAGGTTTAAAAGCTTTCCCAATCAGTACAATTTTCTACTAATTCACCATTGATTGGATTTATTCTAGCTACTTCGCCGTTTGGAAAAGAAACGGAATAGGAAGACCAGGCAGCACTAGTGTCTGCTCTTGGATCGGCACGATAATAATCTGTTGAGATGATTTGAGCCCCACTAGCCATGGCAATTTCTCTTCGTTCCGTATCACCACTTCTTGCTTCGTGAGTACCTACATCTGTACGAGTCCTTACAATGTAACCGTTTTGAACGTTTGTTTTTATTTCATCGACACTGTTTCTGGGATCATTATCAATGAGGAAAGCGGTTTCGGGTTCTCCAACGTCGGAAAAGATGAAACAGCGACGATCCGCTAGGGAGGGATGGCCTGTTTTATAAATACCTGTAGCGCCTGAAATTATAAACATCACTTTGCCTCTCGCCTCTCCAATCGTCGGCCAGTTTCCGTCTAGTACTGCTGCTTCCAAGGTAGCGTAACTGCCTCGTACATCGTCTGGTGTGATGATTTGATCTGAATTCTCACCAAAAACCGCATCAATTTCTAAATCCAAGGCGTCAGCTCCTGCTTCGTCAAAAGGTACAGGAGGTGTCCAATGATGGATAGATGTTTGGCCATCAATAGTCGATGTTTTTACCTCAACGTAGATGCTTATCGGTAAATGACTGGGATGACTGTCTGACCAGTTTTTTACTGTTTGTAGGGCATCAATAAAGGTATAATGATGTGTGTTATAATCAATGTCTGGCAAGTGAATGACTTTAAAACCAGGTTGTTGTAAGGCAGGAATATTGGACTCTGGCGGTAGTCCAACCAATTCATTTCCTGTTCGTTCATAAAATTGCCCTCCTAGGGGATCATAATAAATATCTAATTCAATGCTACGAACGCCATAATCAGAAAACTGCTGTTCTAGAGGTAGATGGGTATAATCTAATTCAATCGGATTTGCTTCTGCTGGTAAGGCACTAGAAAAGGCAATCAGCAAATTGTAGATGCTAGGCGTGGTCGCCAAACGATAGCTGTTGTGGCTAGCAATGACTTGTATTTGATTGATTTTTAAGTTGTCTATAGCGTTTCTGCAAGTAGATTCTTCTTCTTTTTTACAAGCGCTGAAAACGAATAGGGTGGTGCTAAGTAGCCAAAGGAAATGATGGATTCTCATAGTAAGAAATTGACTATTTTGAAGGATACGGTGTTCTTGTAAAATAAAGATAGAAAAAATTAGGGGTTAAAGAAAATTGCCGCTTGGGAGATAGTTGATACTCCTCCGAAGAATTGTGGATTTGCCTTGCAAAGAGCCTTCTCCTCGAATTCAGCTTTCTAAATTCTTATCTAAAGGTAAACTCTCCCGCCATACCTTTTGACCAAGCGATTAAATTCCATTAACTTTGGAGCTGTTTAGAAGTTTCCTTCATTTTTTCTCCTTTATGTTTAATCGTACATTCAAATTAAATAGTTGGTTAATCGTCTTTTTGCTTTTGATTGGAGCAAAAGGAGTGGTCGGGCAATCCACCGTCGTCAATGTTTCTTTTGAAGGACTAAAAAAGATGAAGGGCGATTTTCTAGAACGTTTTATAGAAACGGAAGTAGGAGCGGAAGCGGATTCATTGACTTTGGCGAAAGATGTGCAAGCCTTGAAAAACCTCAATCTATTTTATGAAGTTTCGGCTTCTTTTGCTGAGGTAGAAGGCGGAAAACAGGTTGTTTTTCATTTAAAAGAAGTGTTTACCTTATTGCCGATTATTAGTTTTGGTGTGATACAAGGCAATTTTTGGTTTCAGCTTGGTGCTGTAGAAAATAATTTAGCTGGTCGCGCGAATGTTTTGGGAGGATTTTATCGTTATTACGACCGCCATTCGTTCTTACTCTATACGCAAGTCCCTTATTTAAAAGGTTCTCCTTGGGGCTTTTCAACAACTTTTTCAAAATATTCTACTGAAGAACCCATCTATTTTCCTTCCAAGGATACGACGGTAGTGTATGATTATGACAATATTTCCCCAGAATTGAACATCCGTTACGAATTTAAATTTGGCCATTTTGTAGAAATGGGAAGCGCCTATTTGTATCAACGATACCGAGCACAAGATCCGACGTTACCTCCTAGTGGACAAGACACGGTGACGACCAATAAATTCTTGTTTAAAGGCAGGCATCGATTTGAGCAGTTGCGGTTCAATTTTCATCAATTCGATGGATTTTCGAACGAAATAATTGCCGAGGTAGTCTATACACCTATTTATAAATCAGCCTTTTGGAAGTTGGTCAATGAAACGAGATACTATAAAGAACTGGGAAAAAATGGGAATTTAGCTTTACGTCTGCGCTTTGGTTTAGCGGATAACGCTGAGACGGTTTTCCCTCCCTTTGTTTTGGATAGCTATCTAAATATCCGAGGCATTGGAAACCGGGTGCTGCGGGGTTCTGCTGAATTGACCTCCAACATTGAATATCGACATACTTTCCTGAATCATAAGCTAGGAGCTTTGCAGGGAGTTGTTTTTTTAGATGCTGGAGGTGTTCGAGGCTCTGGACAAAAAATTGGCACTCTATTCAGCAATCGTGCTACTTACCTTGGTGCTGGCGCAAGGATTTACATCCGTAAAATCTATGATTTGACTTTACGCTTCGATTATGCCTTTAGTTTGGGTGATTTGAAGCAGCATGGTGCTGTTTTAGGCGTGGGACAATATTTTTAAATGAAATCTTGATCCAAAGAATTAATAATAGCTTGAGCTTTTGCTAAGTCTTGGGGTTTGACTTCAAGACGAATGCCTTCTGCTGGAATAGGTAATTCAGGGTTGGCATTAAACGTAAAACATTCAATATCCTCTGCATCTAATCGAACCTTGTAAAGTTCCGCAGTATTGAATGAATGTAGGGTCTTAATCGTAATTAATTCTGCTACTGTTTCCATAATATAAGAATTAGCGACTTAAATTGTTTAGCCCCTTTTTAGAAAACCAAAATCTAAGCATGGAATTCTTTTTGATGACTAAACGTAAATAGAACAAAAGTTTTAATTGACTGTAAGATAAAGAGAATTAATCGTTTTGTCAAGGAGTGCTTAAGCTAATTCTACATTTACATAGTGAATATACTTAATGTCAATAGAAGGCTAGGGGCATAAAAAAACCGCCTTCGGGCAGAAGGCGGTGCTCTCTAACATTACTTCAGTTTTCCACGGGTATTAGACAAATCGGAAAAGTTTTAACGTTAAATAAATGGATGCAAGTAACCCTATGACAATAATCCAAAACATCCTTTCTTTGTAGAAATCTTCCCGTTTCTCTAGTACAATGTAGGATAGGTGCGAAGTAAAAACTAAATAAATAAAACCTAGGGCAATCATAGTAGATCGTTAAATGGTTTAGTATTACTATTTGGTAACCTATTAACATAGACGGCCATTTTTAAAAAAACGTTGCATTTTTTTTGAAAGGAAACATGTATAATAAATATTTTGAATCCAAGCTTACTTTAGATTTCCACCTTGCCAAATACCGCAAAGTGGTCAGAGCTACTTCCTTTTAGTACTTTTGCTTCAATTGGCTTTATATTTCC
>JAHDHB010000399.1 GCA_020631545.1 Saprospiraceae bacterium
CTTCTTGAATAAAGTGCAAACCTCAAGGAGCGAGCTTGTTCTCCCTTTGGAGGGATCCCGCCAGTTTTACTCCTTACCCACAGCTACATTCAGACCAATTCTAAAATTAAAATTTCGGCTATTGAAGGGAGCAAAGAGCGGAAGGATATTATCAGAGACAAGGAACAAATGAACTGGCCCCATGCGAAGGGTTGTATTTAAACCTAAATTCATAAAGCGATTGTTTCGAATGGAATAGACGCCGCCAAGGGTGAAAATCTTACCAAAGTCCTTGGATGCACTTAGCGCGATACCCGGGACTAAGCGACCACGGTAAATTTCGCCATAAAACAGTCCGCCAAGCGTCAAAGACTCTTTCAATTTATACTTAGCACTTAGGTAAATTTTTGCGCCCAATCTAGTCTTATAACTACTGCTGTTTTGCGCTGGTTCTATGTCGAAAACTTGAACCAAGGTATCAAGGACAGCATCAAAAGTGACCGTATCGCCAGAAAGCAAAGGAGAAATGTCGATACCATCATAAGTATAGGCCCCTTCACTTTTATAATTGCGGACATTGGCTGTCCAATTTATAAACCCTAAATCGTTTACACTAGCAGCAAGCAGGAGTTTATCGTTAAGTTGATAAGTGGCTCCCAAATCAATTCCTAAGCCTGTATTTCCAGCAAATAACTTTTCAACATTAAATTCTCCATCAAAGGAACTGAAGGTAGAATCAATATAAGGAAAACTACTCCCATTAAATTGATAATCATTATTTAAGGTGACTTCATAAAAGGTAGAATCTGTGGTGATATTCAGGAGGTTTGTCCGATTCGCCGCAGAAATATCCGCTATACCCGAAAGAAATTTTACGCCTGCACCAATAGAGAGTTTTTCGGTGATTTGGTAGGCTCCTCCTAGGGCAATTTCGTTGTAAGCAAAGGCTTGAAAATCGGGCGCTATATTAACCGTTTTTCCTAGGTATTTAGCATTCCCATTCCAGACCATGTCCACGAGTGTTTTTGGATAATTGAGGTAAGCGCTGGTCCGAATACTATAAGAGGCGTTAACTTGTAATTTCTTGAATCTCAAGCCAACACCTAGTACACCCAAATTGAATTGTGTATTGTAGTAATTGTCGGAATTCATCTCCTCAATAGCATCACTCAAGTCCAAAACCAGCGAATCTGTACCCCGAATCTTTGTGAAAATATCATTAAAGGTGAAGGCGCTATGATAGAAGTTGAAGTAAGGAGAAGGCAAGGTTATATTAATGCGGTTCTCACTCATCATCGCTTGGTTGGTCTGCCTAGCTTGCCATACATGATCGACAAAATGTAAGCTCAAATCCTGTTGCGCCTGAGCGCCAAACGTCAAAAATACGAAACCAAGAAGAAATATATAATTTGGGAATTTCATTATGCTTAATTTGAAAAATAAGTAGAATTTTGGCGTGTGTTTTTGCCACACAAAACAATGGCGTCGCGACTTAGTTGAGCGATAGGAATTCGTGACGCTCTAATCTACAAGGTTTAGGCCTGCAATGACACCAAGGCGAATTTTTAGGTCGTATTCCGAGTAAAATCGAACAGATTGAGTGCCTCCATTGGCTGTTGAGAACTCTGTTTTAAGAACAATTTGCTTTCCTTCATATTTTAAGCGGGTAAAACGTTCTTCATTGACTGGATAAATCCTTGAATTCGTTTTGGGGGCAATGACATTTCCATCCCCATCAATATCCGCAGAGAGCAGCACGGACTCTTCAAAATTGGAAGAAAGGGAATCCAACAAGACATCGTTTTCATCCAAGAAATAAAGCTGCATATTTACATCAACAGGAAATCCATTTTCAGAATACAATTTGAAATCCGCATAAGTTATGTCTTCATAAGCACTAAAATCGAAGGCAAAAGTATCCAAGATTTTAAACTGTCTTGCTTGTCCATACATCGGCAATTCTAATTCTAGATCCAAGTCTATGACGCTCGTATCCGTCATAAATCCAATAGCGGTAGAATCTTCGTCAGGGTTTGTAATCGCCTCAATATCATAGTCTACTAAAGTGACCGGCTGGCCGATGATATCTTCAATGTTGGAATTGAAGCGATCAAGCGTATAGCTCGTTTCTTTCGTTTGGCCTACTTCATTAAGTGAAGAATAATTGATGTAGAGCCCTTGTGTCAAATCATCATTACCCAAGGAAATAACATCACCGTTCGCCGTCAATACACGCAAGACATTAAATTTTACGCTAAGCGGAAAGCCAAAAGAATTTTGGACACGTACTCTAATCTTAGGTTCCTCAAAATACAATTCGCCTCCATCAAGGAAATTGAACAAGTCTACTTCAATCGAATCCCTAGGAACGGCCAAATTATTATTGCCCAAGTAGCCTTCCGCGTAGCTATACTTCAAGGAGTCTAAAGAAACTCTTAGGGGAACATCTAAAACAATCGGATCGCCTCCCGCTTGCGGCACGGCGGTATAAATGAATTGGAGCGTATCGTTTTCGGGGCGCAAAATATAGCCCGGCACAGGCTGAATATCGACGGTAGGAAAATTTCCAGCAACAGGAAGATTTCGCTCATAAGGAACATTATTCAAGGTCAGTTGTGGAATGATGAAGTTCAAATCCACAGGCGTATTGACAGAACTCGCCAAAAGGCCAATATTTCCTTCCTTGACCAAAATATAATCAATGCGGATGTTATTCGGAAGATTATAAGGAAGGTTAAAGATGGAATCCGTCATCGGAATATCGACATCAGGAATCAACTCCGACAATTCTGCACCATCAATCCGATAACCATCACTCGTATAAATAAAAATCAATAGCCCGTCCGTATCTTCCAACACAACACTATTCTCATCCAAATTTTCTAGGAGGTCGCTCGCTGTAATAGAAGTACGCAGCACTGGGAAAGCGAGATCGGGTTCCCAGTTTCCAAGACTTACACCATCTATAGTACTCACTTTTTTGCAAGTCATAAAAGAAGCAGCAAAAAGCAATAGCAAAATCCATTGAGGAAATCGTTGATTCATTATAGTTATTTTTAAACAGCTAAGCTGCCTTTACTTTTGGGAAGTTGTAAAGTTAGCCAATAATAAGAAGGAACAAAGCGTTTTCCTTGGTGAATACCTGCCGCATCTTATTTTTTGACGTTTTCGTAAAGAAGTAAAGTGTTCGTTTGCCTTAAGCCCACTTTTTTATAGTTACAAGCGTTTAATTTTTCACTTTTCCTCACCAATTGAAGGGAGTTTGTTAATTTTGTCCCTTTATTTATTCCTAGCGTTTCAAAGACAGCCCTAAATTGTTCTTTAAGCGTTGTGTTGGCCAAAATTAATGCAATAAAGTGCTTCAAATACTAAGAACCAATCATCCAATAGTTATAATAGTTATTATACTTTATGCTACGCTCTTGCATTTGCATGTCTTCATGCTTCCAAGTGATTGGAAACCAGACAACGCCGGCATTCTTAGTCATTTGCTTTATAGTGTATGGAATGTCAACAGTTTAGAGTCTAAAATAGCAGCCGTAGCCTTGGTTGTTTTTCAGTCGATTTACGTTTCCTTCTTCGTCAATCATTTCAAACTCTCCAAGGAGTACAGCTATTTCCCCGCTGCCTTTTATTTATTGATGATGGCGTTTACAAGGGAATCCGATACGCTGACGCCTGTATTGTTGGGTAGCACCTTCTTGAGTGTAGCCTTATTAGAGTTGTACCAAGTGTATAAAAAAGATCGCGTCAATGGCCATATCTTTAATGTAGGATTTTGGATCTCTGTAGGTAGTCTTTTTTATCTGCCTATCGGCATATTTCTACTGTTTGGCTATATCGGAATCCTTATTCTTCGTTCTTTTCATTTCAAAGAGTGGCTCGTCATGCTGCTTGGATTTTTTGTTCCTTGGTTTCTTACAGGCACCTGCTTTTTTGCCGTCGATAAGTTTAAAGGCTTCCTCTCCATTCAGTTTGCAAACAATATAGGATTTTTGGACTTTGCGTTCAAACCTGGTTTTGAGCTGTATTTTAGAGTCGCTGTGTTGCTTCTTTGCTTATTGATCGTGCTTTTTGGATTTCGAAATTATTTGTACAAGAAAAACATACAAACTCAAAAATACATTAATCTCCTGTTTTACACGCTAGTCGTCCTAAGCATTACGCCACTTTTCCAGAATAACGTCCATTTAGAACATGCTATTGTGTTCTGTATGCCCTTTTCGATATTTATTAGTTTATCCTTTCTAAATATTAAGACCAAACCCATTGCCGAATTCTTCTTCATTCTCTTATTCATTGGCGCCCTAGTTTGGCAGTATCACGCCTTCTTACTGAATTTAATTCGTGGAACAAGCTAGTTTTAGAATTAGGAATTAGGAATGACGAATTAGGAATTAGGAATGACCGTTTTGGCGAGAATTGAACGTGAAAAACGCTCAAAAAGCCTTTGCAACATGCTGTAATTCAAGCTCTCTACTTGTAATCCCTTGGCTAAAACAACAAAATGGAAGTATGTAGTAATAGGACGGCAGAACCGCAGTAACCATCATTATGATGGCAGCTCATTACGTTGACTTTTAACGCCATAGCATACGGTAGAAATATACATTTTCAACTTAAAACATATGCAGGCACGCTGGATCGTTGGCTTTAGCCGACGGTAAAAGTAATTTGTCGATGATAAATTTATTAAAGTAGCTTGTCGGCTGAAGTCAGCGTTACGAAGTACCTAAAATTATTGTCATTCTGTAGCTGTTTTTTTCATGAAAATGCTCACGATAGGAGAAAGCCAAGCGGAGGAATCTAGCAGCACGAAAACGCTATAGGAATTGCATCTCGAATCGAAACAAACCTTGTATCTGTCCGCATGAGTAGACGCAGCAAAAAGCGAAGCGTTTTCGAGGCTGTCGCTTGAAAAGACACCTTGAAAAAAGACAATCCTCAATGGCTACAACAATCGGGATTCACTTTTTGTAAAAAAAGCTGCCCTGACTCTACTCTCGTCGAGGAAAAGCCAAGAGACAAAAAGGAGGCGAATAAAATTTGGTTAAGGAATTTGCAGTCATGATCATTTTTTGACTAAATAGACCGTAGAATAGGGAAGGATAACAAAGACGGTAAAACCTAATGGTTTTTTATCCCATATAGGAGGAATTTGGAATAAAGGCAAAAACATATTTAGAATGATGTCAAGCCCTGAACTAACCTCAAAAATATCCTTAGGAAAATTATAATGTCTGCTTGCTTTTTGAATGGATTTTACTCGGTATGAATGTCACAAATTAAGCCTGTGAAAAATCTTTACCAACAGCGATAAAGTTTTTTTTTCAAAAAAAAAAATGGCGGTAAAAGCTGTATTTTTCACGCCTCAAAAGGCCTAAAAAAGCGGGTAAAGCTTAGTTGTGACAGCATAGGATATAAGAAGAGTATTGGCTATCAAAAACATGCAAATGGGAAGTCTTGAAAAGTGCGAAACAGATAAGGGCGAATGTTACAAAGTCAACGCAAGAAGACTCCTTATTTAAATACGGAAAACATTACTCTTTCTAGATTTCTTTTGTTAGATTTGTAACACAAACGAGCCAGTTTTTTATACTCCACTAATACGATATACTAGAATAAACAACTTCTTTACTCAACTTTTAACGCTCAAGACTAATGCGAATCCTAGCCCTTTCGTTATTTTTCTTCGTATGCGCTTCCTCCATATTTGCCCAAATGGAGAAGCCTGTCGAATGGAGTTTCGAGACCAAAAAAATCGACAACGGTGTTTACGATGTCTATTTTAATGCCGATATAAACGGTAGTTGGTATCTCTATTCTCAACACCTTGGAGGTGAAAGTGGGCCTGTGCCTACTGCTTTTGCTTTTGAAAAAATGGATGGTTGCGAACTCGTCGGCGATGTCGAAGAAATCGGTAACCCTATTCACAAATTTGATGATATGTTCAGTATGGAACTGAAATATTATCGTAAGAATGTGACATTTAGACAGCGCATCAAAATCGAAGAAGATGCTGCTTTTACTACTGGTTACTTGACTTTTATGACCTGCAACAATGACCGTTGTATGCCTCCTACTGACATTGATTTTTCCTTTGACTTAGCTAAATAAGGTAAAAAAACGACAAGTATTACCCACAAAGTATCCTTGTTTTATTCCTATTTTGCTTGACCAGTTAGCTCAAAAGAATCCTTACGTACCAAAACCTTAGTTTTACGCCTTTTTCTACCAATTTTCGTTCCAGCAGTGCGCTGTTGGAACCAACAAACCTGAGTTGTCCATAAGTTCCCAATATCCAATTGGTGATTTATGAATAATTCAGGTTTGTGCGTTTATCTCGTCCCTCTACCTAAGGCGGCAAAGCCGCTGTCATAGTAGAGGGTAGATGGTATAGAGTAGAGAGAGATGACGTAAGTTTTTCCGAAGGAAAAACAGTCTCTCTACTCTATACAATCTACCCTCTACTAACTTTTGCCAAAAATGTGCAAGATTTGACTTCTTACTTACTAATAATCACTTATGGCTCTCGTGGGCTTAAAAACTAGGGTGATCATCATTTAATTTCCTTCATTTTCAATGGCCATTTTTTACAAACGGTACGGATCTTGCATCGTATAATTTTGAA
>JAHDHB010000400.1 GCA_020631545.1 Saprospiraceae bacterium
CCTTGCAAGAATTAACTTACAAGGATTTTGAAATGTGCGGAGGAAGAGGGATTCGAACCCCCGGTACCTCTCGGTACGCTGGTTTTCAAGACCAGTGCATTCGACCACTCTGCCATTCCTCCGCCGCAAATATAAGACGAAGATTTAGAAAATGGAAGCTCCTACACAGCTTTTTTTATTTTTTTTCGGTGATAATTCTGTAAGCCTTATTTTTCCTAGGTTTTGTGGCAACAATTAATCTAAATTTTCCGTTTCATATATGGTATTATACTTGTAACGGTATGGACAGGAAGTCGTTTTCATTTATTTTTTGAGCAATCTTTATCATTTTGCTTTGCTGCTTGGTAAAGAAAAATCAAACACTTACTTGAAAATACTCATGGATACTAAAAAGTCATCTGATTTTACAAGAAAAGTTATTATCTTTGCTATAACATGTTTAAACTATGCTATATAAGTACAAACCCATTCAAATATTTTGAAATATTAACAGCAAGGATTAGGATTATAATGACACTAACTCCTACTTATTTATTTTTTTATTTCATCGCAGTAAAGCTGCGTTGAATCCCATTATTACGGCATGAAACAATACATCAAATTATATATTCTTCTACTATTAGGTGTCGCACTGAATGCGTCTCCTACAAACGCGACTCAACTGTATTCGGTGCAGGTAGATGCCGTCTTTTCACCTGATTTGGCCATTTATGCGCACTTAACACAATATGGATTCCTTCATACGCAAACAACGGACACGGGACTCCGTAGAATACTATTAGGTTCTTACAAGTCGGCAGCTCAGGCTGAACAGGTACGCCAAAAGGTACTTGAAAATGGCTATACGAACGCTCTTGTGCAAACAACGGACATCAGTTCTTTCACCAATGTATATTGTATACAGCTCGGCATGTATAAATATACTAGTGGCCTGATCTGGACAAAATATGGTGTTTTAAATGATCTACGGGTAGAGGCTACTAATGGTAGGGTCAAACTCTTTTCAGGTGTTTTTTATAATAAAAAAGAAGCTCAAAATTATCGGGAAAAGGTTGCTAGTCATGGCTTTACGAGTGCCTTTGTTACTTCTGTGAATGAGGGAGCGCTTTTACACCCTACGGAATATAACTTTCGCCCTGAACCTGAGGAAGAGTCCATCGTTTCAGGAGAAGCACCTCCTGTTCAGGCTTCACCTATTTCTGCGCCAACGCCTAGTAGACCTCCAACGCCTACCGTTTCGAGTAGTAGCTTGGAAGAGCTTTACAATTCGGAACTCTACTTAAAGCTTTCAGAGCAAGAACGAATGAATGTTAGTATTATTGATGGGAAGCTTTTCATTAAACAAAATAATCAATTCATTGCACTTACACAATATACGCCTGGGGAGCCAATGACCAAGCCCGCTAGTACTACATCCCCTACTTCTACGAAAGAGATTCCAGCATCCAAAACCGTTACGAAGGCCATGAGTGAGGTAGAACGAATTTTTTCTAACTATAATAATACGCCACCTCCGCCGTCCAAGCCTTCGTCTACAGCGAATAGCAAAGATAAAATGGTTTCAGCAGTAAAATCGCGCACCAATGCAGAACCTGCACCAACCCGAGGAATGCTTCCTCCTGCAAAAGGCAATAGTAGCACGGTTCTTAACGATTTCCGTATCCAACTAGGCGCAGTTCGTTCTTTCAATCCGCTGCAATTCGCTCCGCTCGATCACCTAGGCACTTTCTCAGTAGAACCTATTGGTAATCAAGGGGCCAAAAGAGTTATTCTTGGCAATTTTGCTTCTTTGTCGGAAGCTAGAGAAGTACAGGTAGAGGTTATTGCTCAGGGTTATCAGCACGCCACCATTTTCATCTATGAAAATGGGCGACGTGTAGGCAAAATTAATTGATACAAAAACGATTTTTTTAGAGACGCAATGCATTGCGTCTCTAAAAATCGCCTGGTGCTACTTGACAGCACACCAAACCTTCTGAACGCCACATATCTACGACTTGATTTCTATCATCTAGGATAAACTCTATATACCATTTCCCTTGGATATGCTGCTGGTAAATTTCTCGTTTGATGATCGAATCCTTCCGCATGTCCTTCGCTTTACGCATAAGCAGCTCATCGTAAGGAATTTGATGCTTTTCTAAGAAAAGGAGTGTCTGCGGCTTATATTCATCCATTCTTCCAGAAACTAGAATGATCGCATGTCCTTTCTCCTTAAATGTTTTTACGATATTCGCCACGGGTACATTCAGTTCGTCCTGATCACAGGTAGAAGCATCAAACGGATTGCGATTGAGCAAAGCTAAGGTTCCATCCAAATCACAGATAATGGCTTTTGGTAAGGTTGCATCCTGCACTTTATATTCAGGCCCTTTCACAATATTTGGTGCTAAATGCTGTCGGTACATCTTCCGAATAACTTGTTCGCCAACAGAACGCATACGCTTGAGATCACGGCGAATGCATTCCTCAACAGAGACATCAAAAAACTTGACTTCCACACGTATATGCTGCCCAGTTTCCTTAGCATATTCCTTAACGATCTGCCGAATTCGAGTTTCGTGTCGAGGATGTAAATTGGTATCATCAATGATCACATGTTTCCCATCTTTCAAGGCTTCCAGCACGAACAAATCTCGCATTCTCAAGACAAATTTTTCATTGCCTTTACTCCAATGATTATCGTCAAACATTGCCCGTAGGTCATCTTTATTGATTCGCTTATAGCTGTTTGGTTTTTCTTTCAGCATTGATTTTGCCCAAGTAGATTTGCCGCTTGCAGGCAGCCCTTTTGTTAGGTATACTGTTTTCATAAAGTTTTAAATTTTAAGGAATAGCGAGATGGCTATTCTATTTCTCAAATCACCTTCTCCAACTTACGAATACTAATGTTATAAAGGAAAGATTTTACAGAGAGAATTCTTCCTTGTTTAAGCTGAAAAAATAGCCCAGGAAACTTCGTATTCTTGCATTTCAAGCCAAATTCCTTTCGATCTTCAATGTTTTTTACTGCCTCAAAATGCTCCTCCAATTCTTTAACCAAGGCATCAAACTTCGCTTTAATTTGTTCGTATTTCTCCTTGTATTCTGGTTTGTACAACAAAAATTCATTTCCTTCATTCGTACGAACAATCTGCAATAAGCAGCGCTTGACATTATCTCCATCAATCCCACGCAAATGGCCGATGCTAACATATTGCGGTGATTTTAATTTTACACGATTAAATTGACTATCGCAAATGACAAAACCTTCTTGTTCCATCGGGTTCATAGCTTTCGTGCCAGCCAAGGCTTCTTCGATACTCCGAATGGGAAAAGATGGGGCAACGGCCCAATTTTGTCCTTCAATCTCTTCAGGAAAAACCTCACTCAAATCACTTAATTTCCTAGCGCCTAACAAGTAAAGATGGCTATCTGTTTGACGAACAACAACTTGATTCAAAGGTGAAGTCATCTCAAAAATGTAGCAATACTCCGTATTTTGTGGGAGATTATAACCTAACGCGGTCCATATTCTCCAAAACAATTCTCCTAAGGTTAAATCTGTACCACGTATTTCTCCTCCGGCATTCGGTAAGCTAGCCGAAGCGATATGCCATTCATTTTCATAATGATATAAAGTCATCAAGGAACCATCAAGTTTCTCATACACCCGCGCTGTTTCCCAATCAATTTCAGAGGCGTAAAAACTGCCATGATTGAAAAAACGTTTGAAGGGATAAGCAACTACCGCCCAATCCCTTGCTTCATCTAGGATCAAACCTCTACACTCCCAAACTAATTCCTCCTTCATGGGCGACTTGAGTTGAGAATATTTTAGTTGTACTAAATTAGGGAATTCTTGGTGTCGATTGACACTGATGGAAAATTTTTCAGCTAATTGTTCTAAACTGTTTTCCTTTAAATATTGAATGACTTTCATAACGTGTTCGCGGATACTCTCCTATTCTCCGCTAACTTTTTTTATTATTTAGAAATTAGCAGGAAATTTGAAATTACCTGCGAAGTTATACCTCTGACGTAAACGGTTTCTCGTACTCTGGCCGTATTAATGCCCAGATATTGCCCGAATAATCACGCTTGTCCAGCATTTTGAAAAGAATAGCAGGATAAGCACATGTTTGGTAATAGAAAGCATTTTCCTTTCGATTGCCCAAATCTTTAAAGTCGTCTTTGCATTTCGCCTCAATTGCTTTATAGGCTTGCCTTAATTCTTTTTCTGTCTTTCGCACCCAATCATAAAACTCATCAGGAACCCGATCCAGAATCTCCTCCATTTCCATCTCCATCGCCAAACATTCCCAAATCGTTCTGCTAGATACTTGAGTCAAAATACGGTGTAATCGAACATATTCTTCAAACTTCACCTTCATCCGCGTACCACTCTGATAACGAATGACAAAACCTTCTCGATTCGCTTCTTCCAAAGATTTTAAAGCATTTAAATCTCGAAGACCATCATAATGTTTTACCAAAGGAAATCCAATATCTTCTAGTGGTAAATCTTGTCCAGTTTCCTTGTCAATAACGGCAAGCAAGACCAATTCTTCCCGATCTCCATAATCGACTACGATACGATTAGTTGGATAAATAATTTCAAAAAGATAGGTACGATCTTGTTTTAGCAAAGGAATTGCTGATTTGTACTTCGTATTCAGCAGTTCATTTGCTTTTTCTGCTTGCAAAGAAATAAATGAACCTCTAGTAGCGATAAAAGGTTTATCATCAACAAAATAGGAAATTCCCATTGAGCCATCCATTTTCTCAAATACCTCAAAATTCTCCTTAGGAAGTTTCGCTTTTTCTACTAATTCCTCCATATTGAAGAACTTAGGTAAGGGACGTGCTATAGTATTTCCTTGACCATCCAATATCAATCCCCGACAAAGCAAGGTGGCCACATTCCATTCCCGCTCATATTGCGTTTTAGGCATATAATTATAGATGTAATAATCTGCCGTTGGATGCTTTTGCTTTCCAATAAATCGTTCTTCCAACATTCTTTCTAGAAGTTGAAAAAATTCTTTGTCGAGTTGTAATTGTTTGGTAATCACTTTAATTTTATTGAGTAAGGTTGGCTATAACTTTGCCACAAAGAGCACAAAGAAACACAAAGTTCTGGACGTAAAACCCTTATAAAGATTACAAATAACGAAATAGACTAACATCGTGAAAAATCCTTCAGCCTCAATCCTTCATTCCTCTAAAGAGCGTTACTGTTTTCACATTGACGAATTCAAGAATGCCTTCTAGTGAAAGTTCACGACCAAAACCAGAGCGCTTTACACCTCCAAAAGGCAAGCGAGGATCTGAGCGTACTATACTATTTATCGCAACAAAACCTACTTCTAAATCTGTAGCAAGTCGTTCGGCCAAATCGGTATTCGATGTCCAAATCGCTGCGCCCAATCCGTATCTTGAATCATTGGCCAAGTGTATGGCTGCTTGTGCATCTTTACACTTGATGACGACTGCTACGGGACCAAAAACTTCTTCGTTGCAAATCGGCATTTCCAAATGAGGCGCGACAAGCAATTCAGGATAATAAAAATTACTTCCTTCGTCCTTTCTTCCGCCCACTATTATTTTCTCAGCACCTAAAGCTACTGACTCCCTGACTTGTCGTTCCAAATTAGCTAACAAATCAGGACGGGCTAGAGTTCCAATATTCGTAGAAAGGTCAAGTGGATTACCCGTTTTTAATTGTTCAATTTCTTTTTTTACTAAAGCAATAAACTGATTTGCAATACTTTCTTCTACAATCAATCTTTTTGCAGCGATACAAGTTTGTCCTGAATTATTCATTCGGGTTTGCACCGCAGCTTTTGCAGCCTTAGGCAAATTGGCCCCTTCTAGTACGATAAAAGCATCCGAGCCGCCAAGTTCAAGCACACATTTTTTAATATTCCTACCAGCTTGTTCAGCCACTGCCGCCCCTGCCCTATCGCTACCTGTTAAAGTAACGGCCTTCACCCGATCATCTTCTAGTAAAGAGCTTACAGCATCAACATCAATAAAAAGATTTTGAAGTAAACCGACAGGAAACCCAGCTTCAAGGAATATTTTTTCTACATAATCCGCGCATTGCGGCACATTAGGAGCGTGTTTGATTAAGACTGCATTTCCTGCCATCAATGCAGGTACAGCAAAGCGTAAGACTTGCCAAAAAGGAAAATTCCAAGGCATAATGGCAAGAATAATTCCTAGAGGTTCGTAACGAACAACACATTTTTTATCAGGGGAAGCAGGTATGATTTTGGATTTCAGAAAATCCGCTCCATTTTCCGCATAGTATCGACAAACCCAAGCACATTTTTCAATTTCGGCAGTAGATTGGACTATCGGTTTTCCTATTTCTAGCGTCATGAGCTTCGCTAGCGTTTCCTTATTCGCTTCTAATCGTTCAGCCAATCGGTTCAAGAGCAGAGCACGGAAAGCAAAAGTCGTTTTCCGATAGCTTTGATACGCTTTCTCGCACAATCTTACCTTCGTCC
The DNA here is from genome assembly GCA_020631545.1 of Saprospiraceae bacterium. GTDB lineage: Bacteria > Bacteroidota > Bacteroidia > Chitinophagales > Saprospiraceae > JAHDHB01. Next base: position 6,495 of record JAHDHB010000400.1, read on the forward strand.
TCAATTCACTATCTGACAAACTATTATAAGTTCGAAGTACTTTATTATTGACTGGATTTATGGACTTAAATTTCATTTTGCAAAGATAGGAGATTTTTTTAGT
>JAHDHB010000401.1 GCA_020631545.1 Saprospiraceae bacterium
TCCGAGGTAAGAAGGGAGAGTCTAGAAGCGGGATGCACCACCGAAGAGGCAGACGTTTGATGATGAGAGGTTACCAATCTCTAACAGATATTTATACCTCTATGCATTATTACTTAACGAACCGCCGTGATACGAGAACCGTATGTCCGGTGGTGTGAGGGGGATGAAATAGGATAGGGAACTCCTTTGTGGTGTAACCGCAGGTATAAAAGTTCATCCTATTTCACCCTACTCGATTTGTAGCCCAACATTATCAAAAATTACCAATTAATAATTAATTTAGAGTCAATTTTGCTTCGCGTTTAGCACTTTTTATTACAATGTTCTGATTGACAATGAAATCCATGAAAAACCTACTTGTACTTTTAGTTTTATCTCTCCTTGTTTATTCTTGTAAGCCTTCTGTCCAAAATGAGAAAGAAGAAACGAAGGAACCTAAAATAGAAACCACGGAAGATGGTATCGCCTTAGATGAACGTTTGCCAAAAGGGATAGAACGACCAGACTATGGCATTGTCAAGCCTGAACCCAAGAACGTCAAAACGCCTCACATCTGTCCACCATCTTGGTGGGTCGGTATGAAAAATCCAACCTTAGAAATCTTATTGCACGATAATAAAATTGGAGATTTTAAACCAATAATCAAGCATTCTGGTGTGAAAATCAAGAAAGTAAGTAAGGTGGAGAATCCCAACTACCTCTTTGTCGAAGTAGATGTGAGCCAAGCAAAGGCAGGGAAATTTGATATCGTGTTAGAGAAAGGCGAGGAAAAGAAAACTTATCCATATGAATTGAAAAAACGAAGCACAGATAAAAAGCGGATACAAGGAACGAATGCTTCCGATTTTATCTATTTATTGATGCCCGACCGCTTCGCCAACGGCAATCCTGAAAATGATAGCTTTGAGGATATGACACAAACAGGCATTCGTCGTGATCTCATGTTTTTCCGCCACGGAGGCGATTTGAAAGGCGTGCTCGACCGCTTGGCTTACATCAAGGAGCTAGGAGCGACGGCGATTTGGCTAAATCCTGTCCTAGAAAATGATCAACCTTACGAATCTTACCACGGCTATGCCGCTACCGATCATTATACCATCGATAAGCGCTTTGGCAGCAATGAAGACTATGTCGCACTCATTGATAAATGCCAAGAATTGGGGATTAAAATGATTATGGACATCATTCATAATCACGTAGGCGATCAGCACTGGTTTTTTCAAGACTTACCTTCTTCCGATTGGATTCATCAGTATGAGGATTTTACTAGAACGACGTACCGTGCGCCAACGTTGATGGACCCTTATGCTTCCAAACACGACAAAAACTTGATGACGGATGCTTGGTTTGACGTGCATATGCCTGATTTGAATCAGAAAAATCCACACCTCGCTCGTTACCTCACTCAAAACAATATCTGGTGGATTGAATATGCGGGAATTGATGCTTATCGCATTGATACTTATGCTTATCCCGATCAAGAATATATGGCAGAATGGGCGAAAGAAATCAAGGCGGAATATCCTGATTTTGGTTTATTTGCAGAAACTTGGGTACACGGCGCTCCTGTACAAGCCCAATTCACCCAAAACAATAACTTACGCGAAGGCTACAACTCCAATATGCCGGCCGTCACTGATTTTCAACTGTACTACGCCATCAATGAAGCACTCACGAAGGAACAAGGTTGGACAGATGGCGCAGCTAGATTGTACTTCACCCTAGCCAAAGATTTTCTCTACGAAGATCCCTACCGAAATGTCGTCTTTTTAGATAACCACGATTTGAGTCGTTATTATTCCATGATTGGTGAAAATTTTGACAAGTACAAATCGGGTATCGCTTTCTTGCTCACCACAAGAGGAACGCCGATGTTATATTATGGTACTGAAATCTTAATGAAAAACTATTCCGACCCAGACGGCAGAGTACGTGAAGATTTCCCCGGTGGTTGGGCAGGTGATTCTAGCAATAAATTCACCAAAGAAGGCCGAAGCGCTCAAGAAAACGAAGCCTTTGATTATGTGAAAAAACTAGCCAATTACCGCAAGGAAAATAAGGTTTTACAAACGGGTAAATTAATGCAATTCGTTCCTAACGATGGCGTATACGTTTACTTCCGCTACAATGAAAATAAAACCGTCATGGTGGTTATGAATACACATGAGCAAACGGCATCGGTTGATTTATCTAAATACAAGGAGCGAATAGGGGAGACGAAGAAGGCTAAAGATGTGATTTCTGGTGCAGCAGTGGCGCTAGGGGAGAAGTTGGAGGTTAAAGGGTTTAGTACTTTTGTATTGGAGTTATAAATTAGAAGCTAAGATTTTACGATAAAACAGGAGGAATACATCGCGGCAGAGCCGCAGTTAGGAGTTATCCGCGATAGCTATCGGGAGTTGCCGTTAGTACTAAAAAACAGGCGAAGTTCGTCGTTGTGTAAATCTTTGTTTATTAGTCTATTGGGTTTGTGTCAAAATAAAAAGTTTGCACAAAAAACAAACTTTCGGCGTTGTGTGTACACCTTCCTTCTACGGGCAACCACAAGGGATTGCCCCTACTCAGGAATTAAGTTTTAGTTCTCAGCTTGCTCATACTCTCCCAAAAAATAGCACTTTTATTTTTACTGAAGTAGAGATTATCCTACAACTGTAACCCGTAGGGGCAAGCCTTTATGGTTGCCCTCTAAATTCTTTTTATTTATCGTGATGTTTTCTTGATGCAAAAGAATAAAGCTCAACAAACCATCATTTGTAGCCCAAAATTCCTCAAAAATGGGCTACAAAACCATCAAGCGTGGGCTACAAATGGTATTTCTTCCTTCTTCTTCCAATTTCCAATACAAAATCCCATAAACTTCTCGTATTTTTGCCGCGAAAACGAATTTGTACAAACAGAAAGTATTCAAACATATGGAATATCGTAAGGAGAAAGACAGCATCGGCTATGTTGATGTACCTGCTGATAAATATTGGGCAGCTCAGACGCAGCGCTCTATCAAAAATTTCAAAATAGGTGGACAACGGATGCCGATTGAGGTGACGCGTGCTTTTGCTATCTTGAAAAAAGCGGCAGCATTTACCAATTTGGATTGTGGTGTTTTAGACAAGGAGAAAGCCAATTTAATCGCTCGTGTTTGTGATGAGATTTTGGAAGGAAAACTAGACGACCAATTCCCTTTGGTCGTTTGGCAAACAGGCTCTGGTACACAGAGTAATATGAATATGAATGAGGTGATAGCCAACCGCGCTCACGTCCTCAATGGCGGCAAACTGACAGACGCTAAAAAGACGATTCATCCTAATGATGATGTCAATAAGTCCCAGTCTTCCAACGATACCTTTCCTACCGCAATGCACATTGCTGCTTACAAAATGCTGATGGAAACCACCTTACCCGGCATTGAAGCCTTGAAAGCAACTTTGGACGCGAAATCCAAGGAGTTTATGGATGTCGTAAAGATTGGACGTACGCACTTTATGGATGCCACGCCTTTATCCGTTGGCCAAGAACTGTCCGGCTATGTCTCTCAATTGGATCACGGCGTTCGTGCCATTAAGAATACCTTGGCGCATTTATCTGAATTGGCGCTAGGAGGAACGGCAGTTGGTACAGGTTTGAACACACCAAAAGGATATGCCGAAACGGTAGCGAAAAAGATAGCTGATTTTACAGGTTTACCCTTTATCACTGGTGAAAATAAGTTTGAAGGCCTAGCAGCTCACGACGCCATCGTAGAAGCACATGGCGCCTTGAAAACGGTAGCGGTTTCCTTGATGAAGATAGGAAATGATATTCGAATGCTGGCTTCTGGGCCACGTTCTGGTATCGGCGAGTTGATTATTCCTGCCAATGAACCAGGTTCTTCCATCATGCCGGGCAAAGTGAATCCCACTCAATCCGAAGCCCTAACGATGGCGATGGCGCAAGTCGTAGGGAATGATGTTTCTATCAATATCGGAGGTATGACGGGCCATTTTGAGTTGAATGTTTTCAAACCCATGATGATTTTCAACTTCCTGATGTCTGCTCGTTTGATTGGAGATGCTTGTCAAAGCTTTAATGAAAATTGCGCAAAAGGTCTTGAGCCAAACCGTAAACGCATTGATCAAAATCTCTACAATTCCCTTATGCTCGTCACCGCCTTGAATACGAAAATCGGTTATGACAATGCCGCCAAAATCGCTAAAAAGGCGCATAAAGAGGACAAAACACTCAAGGAAGCAGCCGTAGAATTGGGCTTGCTCTCAGGAGCGGAGTTTGATGAATGGGTCAAGCCAGAGGATATGATATAGCTTTTTGATGGAGAATGGAGGGGGTGACGTGTTTTACTTTTTAAATTATTTGGGCTGAATGTGGGAGCGCATTCAGCTTTTTTTCTGAATTAAACTCTCACCTTTTATTTAATTAACCATTCTAAAAGCTTATTTTTGCGGAACATAACAAGTGATTCTCTATGAAATTAGACATCAAAAATATTGGGATTATTGAAGAGGCTTCCGTCGCTTTAGATGGTTTGACGGTTATTGCTGGAGAAAATGATACGGGAAAAAGTACAGTGGGCAAGTTGATGTTTGCGGTGATTAAGGCAATGAGTAGGTATGAGGAGGATTTAGAGCTTAGTAAAGAACAAAAAGTCTCTAAATTAATTGAACGCCTTTATGTTGAAGTTAGAAAAAACTCAAAAACAAATACAGATTACCGAAATGCTAGACGATTCCACCCTTCTCTGTTTAATGACCTTTTTGGTTTTCGCAAAAATAGCCGACAACTGACTTTATTTGAAGAAGGAAAAAACACATCTATTGCTGATGAAATATTACACTATTATAAAAAAATGATTAGTGATTCTCCAGCATTTAATACATCAAATAAGGTGAATAAAATTATAAAAAGCTTAGAAGATGAACTATTGATAATAGAAAGTAAAGAAGAGATTTTAGCCAAAGCTTGCCAAAGGGCTTTTGTGTCAGAGTTTTATTCAGAATTAAATAGTAAAAAAACAAGAAAAAAAGCTACCGTATTATGTAGTGTTGGAAAACGTGATTTATTTTTAATGGAATTAAAAAACGATGAGATTTCCAAATTTAAACTTAATGATGACATACCTCCATTCGATGATGTAACATTCATAGAGTCTCCCATCATTATGCATCTAGTAGAAGCAATAGAACATTCGGAAACGTTATTCGAGATAGAAAATATCGAAGATAAAACAGAATTTATTTCACGTTTTAGTAAGCCAAAGGTAACCCTGCATATCAAAGATTTTGTTTCTAAGTTAAAAGGTGCGAATTACCTTTTAGAAGATGAATTTGATTCTCATCTAAGATCAATTCACAGAGAAATCACAAATATTGCTAATGGAGATTTTTATTTTGATAAACGAAAAAAGGATTTTATTTATGTGAAAGGAAATAGTCAAAACTCTGAAAAAGTCAATATTCGTTCCATCAACACCGCATCAGGAATAAAATCTTTTGGTATCATACAATTATTACTTCATGCAGAAATAGTTGACGAAAGTTCACTCCTTGTCATTGATGAACCAGAAACTCATCTCCATCCCAAATGGCAAGTAGAATATGCACGTTTACTAGTAGAATTAGTCAAAAACGATATTACAGTGCTTGTTACCTCGCATAGTCCATATATAATTCAAGCTTTAAAATATTATTCCGAGGAAGCTAAACTTTATAATAAGACGAACTTCTACTTATCAGAAAAACAAGAAAATGGGATGGCAAAGATAGAGGATGTGACTGACGACTTAAGTAAAATATTTTTTAAATTATCAAAACCTTTACAAAAACTAGTATGGGAGTAGAATCGTTGCTAACTCGTTTAATAACCTACGGTAAATCCAATGGCATTACGGATGAAACTGGTGACTTACAACCTTTCTTTGTTTTTGAAGAATTAGGAAAAATCGATAAAAGTTGTTGCACTACTGCTACAACAGAAATTATTGACTTCGACCTATGCAAAGAAACAATTGTAAAAAAAATAAACTCTTCTACAATAAAATCTTGCGATGCATTGAAGATATTACCTTCCAAACAAAGGATCGATTTTATTGAGCTAAAGGGATTTAAAAAGTTTATCGAATGGCAATTATCTAAAGAAGAAGATACAAATAAAGCCATTCAAGCAAAAATAGAGAAATTTGATTTCCCTTCTAAAATTTATGATAGTTTGCACTTAGTAGACTGTATTTTACGTGAAAAAGATTTTAAATTCACTGTAAGTGAGAGAAAAGATTTTTTAAATGTTGAAAAACAATTTATCATTGTAGTTGACATTGATATCGACTTTGGTCGTAAGCCCTTTGAAGCATTCTTGAAAACGATAAATGTTCTTTCAAAACTCCCTACTCCGCGAATCAATCTGGTTAAAAAGCAAATAAAAAGGAATCTTCAGTCTTCTCTTAGAAATATACCAGACAATCAATTAGCGCGATTACGTAGACCAATTCTAAAAACGTGCGATAATATAGATGCTTATTACAATTAAGATCAATTAAAAGAATCAAATCCACAAAAAAATCACCACATCTCAAAAAATCTCTATTCTCCATTCCTTTTTCTCCATTA
>JAHDHB010000402.1:0-1547 GCA_020631545.1 Saprospiraceae bacterium
TATAGAAGGAGGTCTACGGCCTTTTAAGACACATAAGCTAAATACTTTTTTCTTAGTTCTGGCCCTGCCAGCTTAGGGACAGAAAATTAAATTTGTGGTTTGTCCTAGCGGACACGCAGCACGTCCGCCATCCCACAATTCCCCCCGGCAGACGTACCGCGTGGTTTGCTCATTAGGTTTTACGTGCTCTTCTTCATTCTTGCTTGACTAGCTTAGGATTTAAAATACAATGTAAGATTTAAGAAGTATGGTGTTTATTATTTACTAGCAAATAATATTTTACACAGTAATGAGCATTTCATACATCTTACTTCATAAATCATATTTTTTCATCAGCCTTAAGCAAACGGTCTTAAAATTCTGCATTTTTTCTACTAGAGAATGCCCTTAGAATAAATTCTAAGGTAAAAAATGTAGGTTCAAATTAAGTTCATCTTACAAAATAACAGTAGTTTTGTTGTAATTTTTCAATAAGCAAACGATTATACATAGCTACATGTTCAACCTTCCGTTTATTCCGACCGTTTTATTCCTGCTATTCAGTTTAAATCTACTATCAGCTCAAGCCCTAATCGATCCTAGTGAAATCACTATAGCAAGAGATAATTGGGGCGTGCCTCATATCTTCGCCAAAACGGATGCTGGAGCCGCTTATGGTTTGGCCTGGGCCAATGCAGAAGATCATTTTGAGGAAATGCAAGAAATGTTGCTTTCGGGAAAAGGGATGATGGGAAGAGATAATGGAGCAGATGGCGCCGCTGTCGATTTTTTCGGCCATTTCATCGGTGTAGAAGACTTGGTACGAGAGGATTATGCTTCGCAGATAACGGATGAATACCACCAATATCTTCTAGGTTTTTGCCAAGGAGTTAATGATTTTGCTAAGGCATTTCCAGAACGTGTGCGTGTCAAAAAAGCCTTTCCCGTCGAACCCGCCGATATTTTGCAAGCCTATATTGTCGCCTTTTCTGCACTGTGTGGCGTGGCTGATGAGATGCAAAAAGCTTATGACGGCAAATACACCAAGGAGTCAGAACCCTTGGGCTCCAATGCTTATGCGATAAATGCGCAAAAATCGGAAGACGGCAATACCTACTTGTGTATCAATCCTCATTTTCTGATTGAGGGGCCATTTTCTTTCTACGAAGCCCATATCCAAAGCGAAGAAGGATTGAATATGACGGGAACCTTATTTCAGGGCTGTCCAGCCTTAGTGATGGGCAATAATGAGCATCTTGGCTGGGGAAAAACGTACAATCATTTTGACCGTGTCGATGTTTATGAATTGGAAATGCATCCAAAGAAAAAACGTCAATATAAATTTGATAATGAGTGGCTTGAACTGGAAAAACGCCCCGTCTGGCTCAAGGTAAAAGTTGCTGGTTTGGTGATTCCAGTACGAAAAAAGACCTATTGGAGTAAGCATGGCCCTGTTTTAGAAGGAAAAGACAAGAAATTTTATGCCGTGAAATCCTTGGCTTACCAGAATATCCTTGCTGGACAGCAGTATTATTACATGAATAAAGCTACCAATTTCAAAGAGTTTG
>JAHDHB010000402.1:1557-6589 GCA_020631545.1 Saprospiraceae bacterium
AGGCCTTAGATATGCAAGGGATTCCCATGTTCAATATCGTTTATGCAGATAAAGATGGTAATATCTTTTTCATTAGTAATGGCTTGTTTCCCAAGCGTCCAGAAGGAAATATCAATTGGGATGCACACCCCTTACAAGGCAATACTTCAGCGACTTACTGGGAGGAAGCTTATTCTACCCAAGAATTACCTCAAGCCAATAATCCGGATTGTGGCTATGTTTTCAATATGAATAACACGCCCTTCAATGCTACCTGTGCCGAAGAAAATGACGATGCTGCTCGCCTTCCTTCTACCGTAGATGCTCGCCCTGGAGATAACAATCGTTCTGAACGATTTATGGAATTAATTGCTGCAAAAGAAACCTTCTCTTATACTGATTTTAAAGCCATAAAATTTGACGAAAACTATCCTGAAACCTGTCATTTTTTAAGAACTATTCAACCTTTATTTGACCTTGACGAACAAAAATATCCTGAAATCAAAGAAACCATCACTCGCTTGAAAAATTGGGATAAAAACGGAGCGATGTCGAACACTGGAGCGACCATTTTTGCGCTAACGGTTGACCATATTTTTAAGAAAAAAGGCATTTCCGATGCGTCTTTTGTCTTAGGAGTTCAGGATTTAGAAGAATCACTTTGTGTAGAAGCGGTGACTTATGCTCAAACCTTTCTTTTGAAGCATCATGGAAGTCTTGACGTTCCTTATTCTGCCATCAATCGCTTTTATAAGGATGGAAAAGACTATCCCTCTGCTGGTTTTCCTGATATGTTGAACGTCAGTTACTCTCGTCCTCATGATGGAGGCGGTAAGTTTAAACTAAAATATGGCGATACTTACATTCACTTTGTGAACTTTTCCAAGGAAGGCCCTGCAAAAATAGAAACCTTGTTGCCTTATAATTTTACGGAAGAAGGGGCTCCTCAATTAGAGCTTTACAACAAGAAGGAACTCAAGGAGATGAGCTTGGATAAAGAGGTTATTTTAAAGAAGGCGAAGCGTGTTTATTCTCCAGTAAAATGATGTGTCTTTTACCACATAAGCCTTATAAGAAACATAAGAATTCCATATAAGCTGAATTCTTTCTGGTAAACTTAACGACAAAATGACATAAAATCAATATACACAGTATTCAATTTTTCTCGGGGTTATGTATCTTTGAGCATTCTTTTTCTACCCAATAACCTGAGTGTTTGTCTTTTGATAGCACTATGGAAAACAGCTTAATCATGCAAACCTTCAAGCGTTTTACTTGCTTTCCCCATTTGAGTTTACTTGTTCTTTCCCTTCTCTTCACGACCTTTGCGTTTAGTCAAGAAGGTTGGGAAAATCGTATTACAGATGGCTATGAACCAGCGTTGAAGCCTTTCTATCATGGCGTTGCTTCTGGAGATCCTACACAGAGTTCTGTGATTATTTGGACGCGTGTAACGCCAGATTCTCCGCTCACCATTCCTGTTCGTTGGTTTGTTTCTACGAGTCCTAACCCTGCTGATTTTGCACAGAATTTAGTCGCACAAGGCATTGACACAACTGATGTTACCAAGGATTATACCCTGAATGTAACGGTCGATGGTTTGGCAGAAGACCAGTGGTATTATTATGTATTTTATGCTTTGGGTAAGTACTCCGTGATAGGACGGACGAAAACGTCTTCCTTCAATGCCGACCATCTTCGTTTTGGGGTCGTTTCTTGTTCCAATTATGCTGAGGGGTATTTTAATGCTTATCGAGAATTGACGAACCGAAATGATGTGGAAGCTATTTTCCATTTGGGAGATTATGTCTATGAGTATGCTGATGGAGAATTTGGAAGCTTTCGCGATTTGGCTCCGCCTTATGAGATCATTACCTTGGACAACTACCGTAGTCGCTATTCTTATTACCGCTTAGATCCTGACTTGAGGGATTTGCACCAGCAATATCCTTTTATCACGGTTTGGGATGATCACGAAACGACGAACAACTCGTGGGAAGGTGGTGCGCAAAATCATAATCCTGATAACTTATACAAGGAAGATTACGATTCTTTGGCCGTTGAAGGTGATTGGTACGTGCGTAAGGGCAATGGGAAACAAGCTTATAAAGAATGGATGCCGGTGACTTCGGTAGAGCCGATTTATCGGAAATTTACTTATGGTGGCTTGGCGGATATTTTCTTCTTGGATACACGTTTGGAAGGAAGAGAAGAGCCTTTTGCCTTTGTTTCCCCTGATGATCAAATGAATGATTACCCAGATCGTACCTTATTGGGCACGGATCAATATAATTGGTTGACGGGTGAATTGTCTAGCTCTCCAGCTACTTGGAAAATCCTTGGTCAACAAATAATGATGGCTCCTTTAACCTTGGCGAATTCGCCTTTAAATATGGATCAATGGGATGGGTATATTCCTGAACGAAATAAGCTTTACGAGCATTTGCAAAATGACAGTATTGACAATATGGTCGTACTTACAGGTGATATTCACAGTTCTTGGGCCAATGAATTGCGCGACGTGAATTTTGATGAGAATGATCCTTGTGGTTCTGGTGTAGGAACAGAATATGTGGTGACGAGCGTTACTTCACCTGGCTTTCCTTTCTTGACGGGCGCATTTATTGAACCTCTTCTATTAGCGGCCAATCCTCATATGAAATACATTGAGCTAGAGGATCATGGCTTCATGATTTTCGATATTCTTCCTAGTAAAGTACAAGCGGATTGGTATTATCTTAGCACCTTGGAAGATCGCAATTTTAACATCAAGAGCGTCAAGAGTTACTACACGAATATTAATGAAACTTGTGTGAACGAAAGTCCAAACTCGGCACCGATTACCACGATGAATCCAGCGACTACCCCTACCCTTCCTCCTGATAGTATTCCTGATTTGGAAGTTCCTGTTGCTATTGATTTTATTGCAAATACTTCTTCTTTAGGAATGCCTGAATTTGTTCCAAATCCTGCGGTAGATTTCACTAAAATTTGCTTCCAATCCAAGCAAGCAGAGGCGGTAATCATTCACGTATTAGATGGACATGGAAAAATGTGGCGGACCTTCAAAACAACCATACAAAAAGGTGCAAATCAAATTCAAGTGGACTTAAAAGGGCTTCCCGCTGGTGTCTATATGGTTGGTATGCAAAACGCTAGGACGGGCGAACGTATTTCTGGAGCAGTGATTAAAATGGCTGACTAGCTTGTTGGCCTTGAGGAATCAACGTTGTTTTTACCGCTTGCTTTATTCTTTGAAGTGGATGACTTCTTTAGAAAAAAGGGAGATACATTACTATTCAATAGCACAATTTTCAATACCTTAGCAGCATTATTTAAAAGGTACGCTTGTCTCTGCCTAATTGTTTATTCGCAACTAACAAGTATTTCAATGCTAAAAGAAATATACTGGTTACTTAGGAAAGAAATGCTGCTAGAATGGCGGCATTTAAGTACTTTGATGGGTATTTTGCTCTACGTTTTTTCTACGATTTTTGTTGTCTACATGACCTTCATAAAAGTAGAAGCTCGTACTTGGAATGCATTGTTTTGGATCATCATTCTCTTTGCTTCGGTCAATGCAGTGACGAAAAGTTTTCATCAAGAAAATAGCCATCGTCAACTGTATTACTACACCCTAGCCAATCCAGTAGCCATTCTTTTTTCGAAGATGTTGTATAACACCTTGATGCTCTTGCTTATCAGTTTGTTGGCTTTTGGGTTTTTCAGTCTCCTCGTCGGTAATCCAGTCAAAGATTTAGGGCTTTTTCTCCTAGGTTTAGGCTTGAGTAGCCTTGGTTTTTCCATCACCTTTACTTTTATCTCCGCTATTTCGGTAAAGGCCAACAATAGCGCAACCTTGATGGCCATCCTCAGTTTCCCTATCATCCTCCCCATCTTAATGACGCTTATCAAGTTGTCGGCCAATGCTTTGCGCTTGATTCAAGATACTAGTATCAATAAGGATCTCATCATCTTGATCGCTATTGATGTCATTTTGGGTTGCTTGGCTTATGTCCTTTTCCCCTTCCTTTGGAGAGATTGATGTATGATGTATGAAATAGGATGTAGATTCTGAGGGGGCGACTAGCTTGCTCAAGCATAGTTCTTTTAAGAAAGAGATTTTAGCCATTAGACGCATCCGTCACTCCGTCAATAGGTTCCAAATCCAAGGAGCCATGCCCACCCCGTCATGAAGTTCATTCCTAATTCCTAATTCCTAATTCCTAATTCTCAACTCCCTCCCTAGTATGGAAATCGTCTAGCGACTTGCCTCATCATTTGGTGGACTAAACCTTTTTGGGAACTGATGAAATCACTAAAGAGGACGTTGTTGTAGCTCCAAAGTCTGTCCCCTAGTTTATCGTATAGGGTTAAGGAAATATCGGCATTTCCAGTGGTGTAATCTTCTTCTAAAACGATAGCCCAAACGGCAGCTGCTTTCCGACTAAAGGTACTTGTCGTGATTATTTTACCTGCAAAAACAGCATCTACGCCTAGTAGATTCGCGATTTCATCATACCGATAACGGCTTAAATCGTCCTTGGTATAAATATGATGTTGTTCAAGTAGCTCATTCGTTGTTTTGGCATCTTGAATTTCAGGTCTTATTTTTCCTTTCTTTTTTTGCTTTAGCAACCAAGCATGCATAGCGTATTGAAAATCTGAGCGATATTCTTCTTCTAGTTCATAAATTTCATCTTCTGTCATACGGTTTCTTACCGCTGGTTTCAGATCTCGCACCGTGACATCCATAGGAAGAATGGCTATCTTCTGGTGGTTTATAATGTAGCTGTGTATATCCTCATCGCTGTAGATTTCTGCTTGGCTCTTTCCAGTTTGGGTAAAACATAAGAAGAAAATCAGAAAAGTAATCGTTTGTTTCATAGGAAGTTGTTTTGTAGGTTGTGTGTTTTTTCTACTCAATAGTGGTTTGTAAACCACCGTAGTTTTGAATAGTAGCATTTTACCATGTAAGTACAATTATTATGCCTACGCATGGCTACGCCATTAGTTAAGAATTAGGAATGACGAATTACGAGTTACCGTTTTA
>JAHDHB010000403.1 GCA_020631545.1 Saprospiraceae bacterium
TCTTTGTGGCATTTTTTTACGCCAAAACCTTAGCTAATGGCGTAGCCGTCTTATGACGTATAAGGGGGAATTTTTAAGGATTTTGGTCTGTCTGTAGAGTTTGTGGTCATTATTTGGGCAGCTAATCCCGCTATCCGTTTGTATACGGCACTGTTTCAGGTGGTTCAGCATAAGGGTGTGGCCGTCTTCCTAAACGTCAGCCAGCCACACCCTTTGCTTCACACACCTTCACCAGCACCTCATTCCACTCCTATCGGGGCTGCAACACACTAATAAGCAGACCGTAATGCAAGCAACAAGGTAATTAGAAATCGGTTCTCCCTTAATGAAGATTAATCAATCTCAGACACCTTAGTTTCTCACGAGTAAAATTCTGCGCAAAAATGGCAGGATATTAAAACTGCTTTTGGCCTTCGCTCAATTCTAGTGGATCAACTCATAAGTCCTTGACAGCCTATGCTTGTTATTGTTCCGTTATCCTGCTTTGCTCATCGGTCAGGTAGCTACCGCTACTTTCTCTCTTCGCGCCTTGGCTAACAAAAAAATCACCGCGCTTATATCTATCAACTACTTAGGAGTTGAACCACTAAAGGTACTGCCCTCGAATTACAAAAAGCTAACATTTTCAAATTATTATTAACTCCTCAAAGCCAAATGAAAGGATAAAACACTCGCATTTCTCGTTATTTTTTTGTACTTTTGGGCATGCTTATTGAATTGAACACTAAAAGTAATTCTTGTCTAACAGATATTTATTTACCTATGGTCTTTCATCTTCAACAGGTAGATATTTTCTAGCACCAAGTATCAGGCAGTTTACCGAGGTAGAATCAGATTCGATGTCACCTTCCTTTTTGAAGAATTTCCTTCCTTAAGTCGAAATGTCCAAATCTTTTTATCTAATTACCCTGAACTTACTATTTTTTAACTTAAAACCACAACATGTCCAAATCTCAGCAATCGTTCAACAAAAAGGAAAAGGAAAAAAAACGTAGAAAAAGGAAGCAAGAAAAAATGGAGCGCCGTGAACAACGAAAGCTCGAAAAATCTCAAAATCCAAAGAAAACATTTGAAGAAATGCTTTCTTATGTAGATGAAAATGGGAACCTTACCTCAACACCACCAGATCCTAGTAAAAAGAAGAAAATCAAGGCCGAAGACATCGTTTTAGGAATCCCTCCCAAAGGTGATACTGTAGAAGAAAGCGTGCGAAAAGGCAAGGTTAAATTCTTCAACCACGATAAGGGGTACGGCTTCATCATTGATTCTATTTCTAAAGATAGTCTTTTTGTACACGCTAATAATACCCTTGATGCACTACAAGAAAATGATAAAGTAACTTTCGAAGTTAAAATGGGCCCTAAAGGCCCAAACGCGGTAAATGTCAAACTAGTCTAAGCTCAAAAGCATGGCTTCTCGCCATGCTCCATCACATCAATAAAAGTAATGTGCGGTGTGCTTTAGCTCACCGCCTCGCTTTTTCCCTTCTTTGCCCTCTCCCTTTTTGTTCTCAAAACGCTAAACAAAAAAACAAAACGTCCATCTCTATCTTACCTACTAAGATTAAATACTAAACAAATTTAAGCAAGGAAAAACTATTGTTTTTCTATCTAATTTCTTCTATCTTTGCAAAGATATCCTGCCGCCACAAACTATTGCTATTTCTAGCTTTAGTACATCATAACTAAAGAAGCAATTCGTCTTTAAGACTAATCAGCCTTAGTTTTTGTCCTATTGGATCCTCAATCCATTTTACCTAAAAACCAAGAAAATTCACCAGAACACTATATTTAACATTTAACCCTACTTTTCACCTTATTAAAACTCTAAAATATGCGTTTTTTAACTATTTCTATCTTTTCACTCCTTTTAACAACCTATGTTTCAGGACAATCCTGTCTTGACGTATCTTCTTTCCTAGTAAACGTCAGTTGCTTTGGGGATATGGACGGCAGTATCAATCTAACACCCAATAACGGTACACCACCTTATATGTTTAGCCTAGATAACGGAATCACACAACAAACCTTTCCAACCTTTTCAGGTTTAGCAGCAGGCTGTTATGATGCTTACGTCGTAGATAATTTAGGCTGTGCATACACCGAGGCTATCTGTATTACACAGCCTACTGAATTTTTCTTTCCATTACCCCTTGATTGGAAATATGTCTGCAATGAAGGTGACGCCTTTAGTTATGATGTGCAAGGGCTATTATCAGGAGGAACGCCGCCCTACACCTACCTATGGTCTAATGGAACGGTAGGTTCGTCAGTTAGTTTTACACAAAGCTCTGCCACTGTAACAGCCACCGATGCCAACGGTTGTAAAATATCTAACACTATTTCTCGTGATATTAAACTAGATTTCGCCGTAGTTATCAATAACTTCCCTTCTTGTAATGGCAACATAGACGGCTCCGCCTCTTTAGTAGGAACAGATTGGACTGGAGCAACCAGCTATCAATGGTCGAATGGAGAAACAGGACTCACCGCCTTTAACCTAGAAGCAGGTGATCATTCCGTCTTTCTCATTGACGATCCAGACTATCCTGAATGTACGCAATTGATCGAATTCACCATAGAAGAACCTTTACCTATCACACTTTCCGCTCAAATAACACCAGAAAATTGTACGGATAATGATGGCATGATAAGCCTCACTGCTACAGGTGATTCTACGGCATTTGATTTTATTTGGAGTAATGGTCAAACGACAGAAACGGCAACAGGTTTAGCACTAGGCTGGTATTCTGTAACGGCTACTGATTTATTCAATGGTTGTAGTAGTCATGAAAACTTTTATGTACCAGGAGATTTGTCTTGCAAAGCCATTGTTTCTGGTTATGTTCTTAAGGATGCTATCGCTCCTGATTGCACTACAGACACAGGAACCACTCCCCTACCCAACCGAATGCTTATCTTAGAAGATGCAGGACAATTTGTAGCGGCAACGTTTACAGATAGCTTAGGCTATTACGAATTACCTACTGATGTGGGAACTTACGTTCTAAGGCTTGTTAGTCAATATGTTGATGATTTGCTTTGCCCTAGTACGAATAGTGTAGTCATCAATGCTTCATCAATTAATGCTACCTATAGCCAAGACTTTTATCTTGATATTCTTCCTCAACCTGAACTATCCATAAATGTAGTCAAAGGCCCTGCGCGCCCAGGGTTCATGCAGAACTATACCATTCATTACCAAAACAATGGGAGTGTTGGTGTCAATGCAATGCTAAACTTCACCCACGATTCCCTACTCATTAATTTTGATGCAGGAAACACGGAACAGTCCTACGATCCATTAACACAAACAGCGATTTGGGATTTAGGGATGGTTGCGCCTAGTGCTTCAGGGCAAATTCCCCTTGTACTACAAATTCCCGCGACTACGCCCATAAATACAATACTCACCACTGCAACAAGCATTACCCCGGCTATAGGCGATATAGATCCGTCTAACAATAGTAGCACCTGTTTTCAAGTTGTAACGGGGTCTTTCGACCCCAATGATAAGCAAAATCTAACTTCTCCCAATCCATTTGGTGGCGATATTGATGTCAACACACAGACCTATCACTACAAAATTCGCTTCCAAAACACGGGAACAGACACGGCGTTCACCGTAGTAATAAAGGATGAAATAGACGCAAATCTTGACATTACCAGCATTAGCCCTATAGCATCTAGCCATTCATATTCGATGGATTTTGAAGATAGTAATCGACTCGTATTCTTCTTTGAAAATATCATGCTACCCGATAGTAATGTAAATGAGCCGATGAGCCATGGTTTTATAGAATTTACGATACGCCCCTTACCGAATTTGCCGCTAGGAACGGTCATTAGTAACGAAGCCGCAATCTATTTTGATTTTAATGCGCCTATCATAACCAATGTAGTCGAAAACACCTTAGTAGATCCACCTCTTCCTCTTGAATTCATACAGTTTGAGGCTTATTATGAGAACAAACAAGTGTTTTTGGAATGGGAGACGCTACTTGAAGAAAGCAATGCTCATTTTGAAATAGAACGCTCTGTGGATGGAATTAGTTTCCGAAAAATTGGTGAGCAAATAGGACTTGGAAACTCCATAGCTACACAACAATACGAGTATATAGATAAAGAGGCTTTTTCCTTACCTCATACTATTTTTTACTACCGCTTAAAACAGGTGGATGAAGATGGCTATTATTCTTATTCTAATATCTTATCTATAAAACTTACTAAAGTTGATAATGAATTGGAGATTTCTCCAAATCCTTTCACCAACACGGTAACGATTGGTTTATCAAACAGTTCTATACAAGGCAATAAAATCATACTTACGAATAGTTTAGGACAAATAATACTTGTATTAGATGATTTTGCTCCAGATGAATTTGTGGTTAATCTCTCCCTTTCTCATCTAGCCAATGGTATTTATTGGATTCAAGTACTTGGTGAAGATATCTCCTTTTCCCAAAAAGTACTTAAGCTGTAATAGAAGCATGAGAACACTCCGAAAAGGCTCTTCTTCAAAATAATACGATGTAAGCAGTATGATGTTTATTATTTGCTAACAAATAATAATTTACGTGTAAGATTTTCATAGAGATTAAATCATAAATCGTATTTTTTCATTAATTCCTGCTTACCAGAGTAGACTCAAGTATATAAAAGACACAAATGCCCCATTATTTTTCACTAAAAATGAAATATAATGGGGCATTTACAATTCCCCTCCCTTCTTTCATACTCCATTTTTCGAGCATCCACCACTATTCTCCCCAATTATCTAAAACTAAGAACATAGAAATTCCCCCCATTCCTTATTCTCAACTCAATGTCCTATCTTTGTGGATAATTCACATTATCAATTTACCAACACATAGAAAAAACATGTTTAAACAAACCAAAACCAAGACAACAGACACAACCACCCACTCATTTTCAGTCTGTTATTAATAAAAAAACTTTTAAAATAAACAATCATGAGAAAAAATTAACTTTTGAGTTAATAAAACTTTCAAATCCACTTAAAAATGAATAACTTTGTAGTAGAAATGTGGGATGACTAAAGTAGCCTATGCAACTTCTATACCGTACGGCAAGACGAAGCAGCCATGAGCGAAACCGATAAATTCTTTGAAAAGTACGAAAAATCAGAACACCATAAAGCTGCCGTAGAAGAACTCTTAGTTTTCATACTAGAGGCTATAGGCGAAGACCATGGTGCAAAAGACGCACTATTCAACAGGGCAGAAAACGAAGTGCAAGGTCTACCCCTTAGAGGAAGTATCGTTCTTCGGTCGTTCAAGTACTATTTTCCAAGATTTCCCTTGAGACTTTATGCGCTGAAAATTCGAGAGAATATCGTTATCTTGTTTAATGGCGGGGTAAAAGATGGCCCAACAAACCAAACTAGCAGCCTTGAAAAACAGTGGAAAGAAGCTTGTCAGTTTGCACGCAAAATTGATAGAGCCATTGTCGAACGTGATATTCTTATTGATGAAGAAAATGGACTATTATTAGCGGGGAATCATTCGGAAGAAATATTTATTTTTTAAACAAACTTTGACTACAATTTTCAATTTTAATATATCATGAGAAGCAAGATTGCTCGACGCATTTTAGACAAGACACCAGCAGAAACTAAGATTTTTGTTCGCTTATACGCGGATATTGTTGTGCGTGTGCAAGAATTAATCAAGGAAAAGGGAATAACTCAAAAGCAACTAGCCGAAGGAATGAATAAAAAGCCTTCGGAAATAAGCAAGTGGCTTAATGGTGAACATAATTTTACGCTTCGCTCCTTAGCAAAACTTGAAGCGGAGCTAGGCGAACCTCTCATCTACGTTCCTCAACGAAAAACGTTCCAACGTGTGCCAGGCAAGTCTTTTTCTATGACCGCTTACACGAATCAAAAACCGCACAGTAATAAGGCCTTTGTCCAAGGGAAAACGCTTCAATATTCTGCAAAAATCGGTGTCGCCTGATGGAAAAATCCCTACTAGAACCTAAAAAGATTAGCATTCTTGATTTCAAAATCATAAAAGGAGCAATAGAAAGCCCTTATGATTTTGACATCGAGAAAGTGACTGCACATCCATTCAAAGTCAATCTTGACCTAGGCTTTAACCTTGAAGATAAGCTAGTTAAGGCAGATTTTGACGTCGAAGTCCTCACAGAAAGTGGAGCAGAAAAGCAAGAGGAAGCACAAGGAATATTTCACTTTGTTTTTGTCTTTTCGGTAGAAAACTTAGAAGAATTAGCCATTCCTACGACCAAGAAAAATAAAATCGAAGTGGATGGTGGTTTAGGAAATGCTTTAGCGGCTATTAGCTACTCTACCGCAAGGGGCATCTTGATGACTCGTTTTCAAGGAACTGCCCTTGAAAATTTCATTTTGCCTGTTATCGATCCTAATGATTTACTCGTTCCTTAACGCAACAAAACAACGGTAGAGCAGTTGAGAATTATCCACGATAACTATCGGGAGCTGCCGCCAGAGCTAAACAACAAGCGAAGCTTATTACCAGAGATCCTACAGCAATTCTCGGTTTGACATAAAAAACATGTTTTTAACGAACCAAGGGGTTGAAACC
>JAHDHB010000404.1:0-3050 GCA_020631545.1 Saprospiraceae bacterium
ACCTATGGCTACGTCTAGTTTATCGTTTAAGTTTTTTAAAGAAGCCTCTCCTAGTATCAAGTACTGCGCACCGTCAGGGAAAAGGATTTGAGCGTCAGCGTGTTTCTCCGCGTGTCGGCTACGTTCATCCTGCATTCGTACTAGGAAAACATTCTGCTCTAATTGCTCGGAGAACCAAGCACTAATTTTTGCATTTTCTTTTAACGTTTTATAGGATTTCCCCCAAATCGTCGAAAGGATTTCTCCTTCTGAATTATGATGCACAAAAGGAATTTCAATTTCACTAGAATCGTACTGGACTCGAATGCCCGTTGGCGAAAATTCGAGCTTGAATAAGGCTAGCATCGGCATTGTCCTTTGCGTAATGAATTGCCCCTTTTCATCGACAAGCATCCAAAATCGGTCATACGCCAATCCCGTATTCGTTAGTTTCGCTTTATTTACGGCAATTCTCCCTAGGGATTTAATGGGATGAAGGTATAGTTCGGTTATCCTATATTTCATGACAATGCGTTAACTTTCGGTAGTTTAGAAAAAAAGCGTAATCAAATCTAACCTTGATTACGCTTTTAAGTGGTCTTTGAAAAAGAAAAAATTTCCTTCGCAAAAATCACATCAAGAGTCCTGCTTCCTTCTTAATGGCTAGTAAGGCTTTTTCTACGGGTTGAAACTTCGTTTCTTGAATTCTGTTAAAAATAGAACGGCTTAAATCCAAGGCACTCGCTTCTTCCTTTTGCTCTTGAGCCACAGAAGTTACTAGGTTAATCGTTTCATTTTTAACGAGTTTCACAATTTCCCAAAGTTCTGGAGAAACATAAACTTGTTGGGCTACGTTGTGTTCAAATTCTTTTTGAATAGAAACCAACATTCCGATATGCAAATCCGATGCACTCATCGTTTCTGAGCGGATTCGTAGGATAAGATTAGAGACGTTGATTCGCTCACAAAATAAGGTGAGCCGCTCATAAGCTTGTAGCTTTAGCGGTAAGGTCGTATCCTTCTGACTGCGCCGATAATCAAGGAGTTCTAGCTCATAGCGGTTCTTCAAATACTGTTTTTGAAGTACATAAACCGTTAAGAATACGATGAATGCAGGTACCGTATATTTTAAGATTTCTAAGAATGATTCCATGTTAATAGTTATTTTTGTTTTCAGGGCGCAAGATAAGGCAAATTAGAAATATTCTGAGGAAAACGTGGGGGAAGATAGCATTCCTTTTAAGCCCATTTTTTCACAATAGACTCCACAAGCCCTGCGGAAGTACTAGAAGAATGTTGTACATAATGCGCTTTCCCCGTTGCCGGATCCGCTTTCACGGCATAAACGTGGTAGTTCCCTTCTTTATCCAACTCACAATAAGCTGCAATTTGATGGACAGCATCAGGAAATTTAGCCAAAATCCCTCGCTCTATATTCGTCGCTTTCGCAACATCTTTATGGTGAATTTTTTGAAGCAAACGCCGCAACGGTTTATCACTTTTCGGTGCAAGAAATGCTAGTACTCCTTGTCCAGGTAATGGAATAAGTTCTTTTGGATTAAGGGTAACGGCTTCTACTTCGTAAGGCATACTATCCTCATAGGCAAGTGTTTCCATCAAAAAAGCATTGGCTTTCCTTAGTAATTCATCCACTTTAGGATCACGAGAAGAAAAGGCTTCTATATCAGAACGAAAATCTTTGATTTGGCTACAATAAATTTCCGCATAACAAGCAACTAAAGCATTTTTTTTCAACCTTAAAACTTTGCCCTCCTCAAAAGCGGCAGGTTTGATCAGCAAACTATAAGAAGGATTTTTACGCTCATATAAAGCTGCAATACAGTAGCCCTCAGGGATTTCCAAGGAGAGTTTTTTCAAAGGTATAGCAATGATTTGGTTTTGGTTTTCTAGGACTTGAGCAAGTTGCTCTCCCTTCACATCCATTTCCAATACACATGCACAACCTAAATCAGTCAAAGCCTTTTTCGCATCTTCCAACCCTAAGGTATTCAAATCGTTGCCTATACAAGCAATTTTTACGACCGTACTTGTCGTTTCATCTTTACGCATTCTCAAACTATTTTAATTGGTCTTATCCTTATCCAAAATCAACGGCTCATTTTTCTCAAAATCATACAAGGTCAATTTCCTCAATTCGTAGTAAGCATTCCAAAAGGATTTGAGGGCTTGCATATGAGATTGTCTAGAGCCATTTTGTTCATTCAAGGCGATATTCAAATCCGTCACACCAATTTTCCCTATTAAATAACGTTTTCGGGTAATATCATATCGTTTTTGAGCAATCTCATAACTTCTCGCTGCCAATTTTGCTTGGTTGCGAAGTAAATCAAACTGGTTGACTTTCAATAAAATCTCCTGTTCAAAATTAATTTTATCCCGTTCAACTTCTAGATTCACAATATCACGATTCGAAATGGCGATTTCTTTATTGGCTTGCGCTCTACCACCATCAATAATTGGAACGCTTAAAGAAAAAGACAAGCGTTCTTGATCAGGAGGGCTATCAAAAGAATTTACAATCTTTTCTCCCGCCTGTGAAACACCGAGCGATAAATTAAGATTTGCACTAAATCCAGCATCTTTTTCTGCTTGATCCACTGCTCTATCGGCTTCTAGTAACCGACGCTGATAGCTCAAAATCTCACTCCTATTCTTTAGGGCTTCTTCTAAAGCCTTTTGCCCATTTACTGTAAAATCGGGGATTTCTTGAGGAGGAAAAAGCTCAAAGTTAACCGTTTCTTTTATTCCTAGGAAGTTTCGTAACCGTTCTGTAGACGTTTGAAGATTTAAGGTAGAAGAAGCAATCCCAATTTCTGCTTGGCGAGCACTTAATTCCATCTGTAACAACTCATTTTCAGCTATTTTTCCAACATTAAACCTTCCTTGAGAAAGACGGTACAAGGTATCAGCATTCGCCTTGTCTATAGCGGAGGCTTCAAGATTAAGTTGAGCGATATAGACATCAAAAAACAGATTCGCCGCTTCAAGCGTCACATTTTCAAGACCTTCCGTATACTCCCGTTCAGCTAAAGTCAACTGCATCGGTTCCA
>JAHDHB010000404.1:3060-6578 GCA_020631545.1 Saprospiraceae bacterium
TTGCCATTTAAAATCATTGAATCTAAAAAGTGGTTGATTATAACCAACGGCCAAAAAATTCGTTAACCAAGTCGTTGTAAAATCTCCGCTCTGAAGTACATCATACCGTTCTACACCAGATTCTACGTAGTAGCTACCCCCCAATTTCCCTATCTTCTGATCCAAACGCAAAGACACACTATTATTAATATTATTTAGGTTTACGTATTGCTGTTGCTCAAAATCAAAACGATAACCTCTATAAAAAGAAGGCAATGTTCCATCCAAGGTAAGTTGAGGCTTGTAATTGGCTTCAAATAATTTATACGTCCAAGAGCTATTATACAAGCGTTTTTGAGCTAGACGAACATTAGGCGATTCCCCTCGGCCCATTTTTATAACCTCGTCCAAGGTCAATTTCAATGTTTTAGGTTCCTGTGCTTGCACCTCAGTCATGGCCAAGATGAACACCAGCAAAATACCACACCTTATAAGTAGTGAAAATCGATTTCTCATAAAATGATAATTAATGGGGTTGAATTAAATCAAATGCAGCAGATGTTTCGCCACAGCTTTTCTTCATTAAACCCCTAGAATACAACCTTTTAAAACAGTTCAAAAGCAAGTTGAGGATGACTCGCAAAAAGGAATCTTTTACTCTCTTCGCAGGGCAATAATCGGGTCTAATTTTGCTGCACGCCTAGCAGGAATAATCCCAAAGACCAAGCCCGTCATGGCTGCTACACCAAAGGATAAAGCTACTGACCACCCAGAGATCACTGTTGGAATTTCCGCAAAACTAGACACAATATTGGCTAGCAAGATACCTACAAAGACGCCTATAATACCGCCTAGTAGACTTATAAAAACTGCCTCAAATACAAATTGCATCACCACATCAGGCTGTGTAGCGCCTAAGGAACGCCGTAGGCCGATCTCCTTTATACGCTCTAATACAGAAGCTAACATTATATTCATAATCCCAATACCTCCTACAAGTAAAGAAATACCTGCAATGGCTCCTAGGACATAGTTAAACAAATCTTGTGTACGTTGTTGCTGTTTAATGAGCAACTCTGGCACAGTCACTTCATAATCAACGACTTCCCAATGCCTCCGGTGTAGCATTCTAGCTACGATATCAGCGGTAGACTGTAGCAAATCGGAATCCTTTACGCGCACCACTAAGCGATCTAATTGATGATAGTTTTTCGCTTCGCCTTGCTTAGGACCATTTCCCTCATCATCAATAAAACGCCCACCACCAGCGCCTCCCAACATACGGCTAGTCAACATAGCTCTATTCTTAAACCGCATGAGTGCAGTTTGAACAGGTACATAAATATCTGAATTATAATCTCGAATACCCAAAGAGGTAAGGCTTTGCTTAGACACTAGTCGTTTGCCCGTCACGCCAATCACGGTCAACCAAGTATTGCCACATTTGATTCGTTTTCCTACAGGGTTTTCACTACTAAAAAACTGATTTTGAATATTTTTGCCAATAATACAAACAGGAGAACCATTTTTCAAATGAGATTTCTGAAATCGTCGACCTAGATCAATAGGAAGATTGTTCAGCTCAAAAAAAGTATTTTCAACACCTACACATTTCGCCTTCTTTAAACGCCCTTCTCGAACAACACTAACGGAGAGTACGACCTCAGGACTTACATCTTCGATTGTAGGGATTATGGCAGTTATATTTTCGACGTCAGCAAGGGAAAGACCTGGCGAATAGGGTCGTTTATTTTCTTCGCCTTCTTTTAAATCTTCTTCCTCTTCCCCTGTATCGACTACTGATTTTATGACAATATTATTGGTACCGACTAGTTTCATTTGTGCCAATAGCTCTTGTTGGGCACCTGCCCCAATGGCAAGCATAGCAATCACCGCTGCTACACCAAAGACGATACCTAAGGCCGTTAGGAAAGCACGTAATCGATTCATAAATACGGCTTCCAACGCTATCATAAAATTAAATAACAATCGTTGAAACATTTCGATTTGATTCAAATGCGGCTTAGCCGCAGATTACGAAGGAAGAATGGGTAGAGCAAAAAGAATAATGTATTCTTCGTTTTAGCCCTCTACTCGTGTTCCTTTAGTTGTTTTTTTGGTGTCTGTTGGAGGTTGAGCTCCTGACGAAGGAGTAGGCTTCTGTACGACCTTCTTCTTTTTATAGTTCATCTTAACATCCTCTCCTAGCAAGGTTACGGCAATTTCATCAGCATCATTTGGGATCGTCAAGCTGATTTCGTCGTTCTTCTCGACGCCTAGTTCTATAATAACTTCTTGATCATTATTTAATCCCACAAGGACTTCTTGCTTTTGAAGGCTTCCTTCCTTGCGCACAAAAACATAAGAAAGACTGTCATTGGAGTGAATGGCCTCTAGGGGAATAGATATAACGTCTTCATAAACAGAAGTTGTGATATGATTTGCTGTTGTCATCGCTGGACGCAAAATGGAATCACTCTCAACGAGTTGAATCTTCACTTCAAATACCTTCGCATCAAAATTAGGTCGTTGCTCACCAATATTGGCGATAGAAAATACTTTGCCGATGTAATTTTTATCAGGAAATGCATCAATAGAAATATTGACTTCTTGATCGACTTTCACCTTACTTATGTCCACTTCATTGACATACGTTACGGAAATCATATCACTCAAATCAGGCAGTTGAGCTACTACGGGATCCCAACCTGAAATACGAGAACCAGGCCCTTTTTTACCGTTCCATCCACGATCATAAATCACCATTCCTCCTTTAGGTGCTTTCACAACAAACTCGCTACTCAAGTCCATCATCATTTTCATCTGATTTTGATGTTGGGTCAAAGTCGCCGTGATTTCTTTTACTTTTGCTTGCGCTTGTTCCTGTTTCAATTGGTAGTTCTGCTTGGCTTGCGAGATGTCACGTCCTAGGCGTTCTAGTTCCAATTGAGTTTGGCGACGGACAGCAGGAGGCTCATAAATATTCATCTTATCCTCCAATTTTTTCTCTTCAATCGAATATTTTAGATTAATCAACTGATCGCGCAAACCTCTCATTTCAATGGCCGTATCGAGCCTTACTTGTAATAGTTGGGATTCTGTCTTTTCAATATCCGTACCTACAGTTTTCATTTTATTCCCCAGTTCTGTACGATCAAGTGTAGCAACATAACTTCCTTCCTCTACAAGGGTTCCTTCTGCTACAATATCTGTGATAGTCGTCTGAAATATCCCTACAGACCGCATTCCCTGAGGCCCAACAATACTCTCAGAACGAGCTGCTTGTAGTTCTCCTGTAGCCGATACCGTTATCAAAAACTCTCCACGCTTAGCAGGAACCGTAATGATGGCATCTTTTTCTACTTGAGGTTGTAGATATTGATAGAGGTAATATCCACCGACACCCACAAGTAATAAAATTAGGAATAGTGAAATAAAACGCTTCATATTATTAGTGTATTCTGTTTTATATTGTTCCTTGATTTTTTAAGGAAAGAAGAAGACTGTTGTTCAAAAAACCAACCCCAGTTCTTCATAAC
>JAHDHB010000405.1 GCA_020631545.1 Saprospiraceae bacterium
CTGACGGCAACTCTTAACTCCTAACTCTTAACTGCGGCTATGCCGCCATTGTATTACTTGGGCTAAAGAATTTTCGACGCTGTCGTTTGAAAAGATATGTTGACAAAGGACAAAGGACAAAAGACAATCCGCGATAGCTATCGGGATTTCAACTTCGTTGAACAAAAACACTAAAACGTGTAGGTTCAAAAGAAGATAAAAGTTCATCCTTTGACTGCGTAGACACCTAACACCTATGTTTTCGCTTAATAGAAGAAAGGTGTTATTCTCCTTGGAGGAGTCCGAAAGTTTTCAAGAGCAAGGCATAGCAGGTATAACTACTTAAACCTCTTGTTCTTTTTTACCCAAAAGAACAAGTCCTTTGTCTTTTGTCAAATAGTCTTTTCAAGCGATAGCGTTGAAAGTTGCTTGGGGCTTAATATGCAAATTTACGAAAAATTAACCTTTTCGTAAGGTGGTGTTAAGGTGTATTCTAAAGACCTGCTTTTTAATGAATTTAAAGATAAGGTATCATTTTTATGTCTGTTCTTTAACAAGATTTTGACATTTTATAATAATGAATGGAACGTTATTTGGCATAGGGAAGCAAAAGCCGTAGAGGCTTAATTCACAACTAAAAACTATAAACCTTCTGATTATGAAATTGAATGTATTTGCCCTAATAGCGCTTGTAGGTATGCTTGGCCTAACTTCTTGTAACAAGGAGAAACAGCAAGAGAAAAAGATTGTTGGTACTTGGAATATCCAAACAGCCATGTATACTGTTGGTGAAACAACTGTTGATCTTTTTGCTGAGTCTGAGGAGGAAATTACCCTAAACTATAAGTTTGTTGATGATAATCAATTCGAGATTGAGTATACGGAAACGCCAACGGAAGGAGAGCCAACTGTTGAAAACTTAAGAGGAACCTGGGATATTCTAGATGAGCAACTTATTTTAGATTACGAAGGCTCTGAAGCCTTGCTAAATGCTGGTGAAACTTCTGAAACTTACGAAATCGTTGAGCTTAAAAAGAGTGATTTAAAACTTAAGTTTGCGAATACAGAGCTTACTGTCGATCTTACTGCTACAAAATAATAGCAACCAGTTTTAATGGGTATAATAGCCTAACCCAAGGGGCGTCCGTAAAGGTCGCCCTATTTTTTTGCTTGAAAGGCTGAGTTTACTTCGAAAAGTAGGAATTACTGAAAAAATACAATTTATGATATAAGATGTATGAAGTCCTCATGACGCAAATCTTACATCATATTTTGAAGAAGAGCCTTTTCGGAGTGGCCTCAAGTCTCAATATTTTGTTAATTTTTAAGTGAAAAGAAAAATTCTCCATTCTCCATTCTCCATTTTTCATGAATAGATAGTACCTTTGCGGCTCAAAAACAATACAAATTGTCCGACAGTCTAGTCATCATACCAACTTATAATGAAAAGGAAAACATCGCCAAGATTATCGAGGCCGTTTTTTCCTTAGAAAAAGAATTCCATGTACTCATCATTGATGATGGTTCGCCCGATGGTACGGCAGCTATCGTCAAGGAGTTAATCCCTACTTCCGAAGGTCGTCTTTATTTAGAAGAGCGCACAGGGAAGTTAGGTCTTGGCACCGCCTATATCCATGGTTTTCGTTGGGCACTAAAACGCCATTACGAGTACATCTTTGAAATGGATGCCGATTTTTCTCACAATCCTAAAGACTTATTACGGCTCTACAAGGCATGCTCTGCACCAGAAATAGGGATGAGTGTTGGTTCTCGCTATGTCAAAGGCGGAAAATTAGAAAATTGGCCTTTCGACCGCATTTTTATCTCTTTTGGTGCCTCCGTTTACGTACGCATGATTACTTGGATGCCGGTGAAGGATCCTACCGCTGGCTTCGTCTGCTACTCTCGCCAAGTCCTAGAACAATTGGACTTAGATAAAATTCGTTTCGTTGGCTACGCTTTCCAGATAGAAATGAAATTTGCTACACGCCAGCTCGGTTTCAAAATCCAAGAAGTCCCCATCACCTTTACCGATAGGGTAGAGGGCGTTTCGAAAATGAGCGGAGGTATTGTAAAGGAAGCCGTTTGGGGCGTATTGAGTATGAAATGGAATAGTTTTTTTAATTCTTATCGTTTGTGACGAGCTGCGAGGAAAGCATTTATTTTAGATTTTCTGATTTTACTTATTATCGTTTCTATCATCATTTGGAGGTGGTCTTATCTCCATGTTTTGTTTAATCCACTCTTGACATCCTAACAAATCTGTTTTGCTAGCCGCAATATCTAAAATTAATTCGATAAGGATTTCTTCACTAGTATTTCCTTTTTGTGGTAAAGTAATGCCAGTAGAGGTAACTATTTTTAATAATTTTTCTTTGAGTTGAAAGCCGTTTAAGTGTAAAAATAGAAGCACGGCTTCAAGGCTAGTCCTCTTGCATCCATCGTGAAAAATATGGTTGTTGTTAATGTTAAAAAGATATAATCCTGCCTTTTGGTAAAGTTTGGGGTATGTAGGTTGTCCAAATATTTCGTCAGACTTTACGGCTTCAACGAGGTATTCTAATGAATTTTTATTTTTCACATTACTAGGAGGGATAAATGTGCCTCCATGCAGAGCAATAGTTTTTTATTGATGAGCAGTAAGTGCTCCTTTGTAAGATATTGTATCATGCTAGAGCTTTAAATACATTTTTATATTTTTCAAAATGACTGTCAATGATATTTTCTACTGATTCTTTATCTTTTTCTTCATTTTTTACAAAATAATATAAAGAGTCAATAATTATGTCTACTGAGGCTTGATTTTCTTTTATTTCTGGGGCTATTTCATATATGGTTTTTTTAACCATGGAAGGGTTTTCATCTAATATTTTTTTGAGTATCGATTTTATGATTGTTTTATCTACCTGATGTAAGGACATAATTCATGGCTTTGAATGCTTCAATAAAGATTCAAGTTAAGAAAAATATCCTTCAAAATCCAGCCATCTCTAAAAAATACTTTTCCTAGATATTTACGCCTTAGTCAAATAATTAAGTTAATTTTGCTATTATTTGCTTAGATAAGAGAATGTTAGGAGTAATAATAAGGCCAGAACATAAAGTCATCAATGATTTATTTGGAAATGATATTAAATACATCATTCCTGAATATCAACGTCCGTATTCATGGGATTGTATAGGTAAAAGCGATAGAAATAATCAAGTAAATGTTATGTGGGAGGACTTGATTAGCCATTTTGAAAAAGGAAATAAAAGTACTTATTTCCTAGGAGCTATGGTTTTGATAGAAGAAGAACCACGTGAATTTCAAGTGATTGATGGCCAACAGCGATTGACGACTTTGGTGCTATTGTTTGTGGCGATTAAGTGTTTTTTGAAGAAAGCTCAGTTGGAAGGACAAAATAGAGAAGAGTTAGATCAATTTATTGAAGATGCCATTGGAGAGATGGATCGGATAACTTATAATAAAAAAACCTTCGGAGTAAGAGCGGAGAAAAAAGTAAAAATTGAGAGAAATGCAGGTTTTAATTATGATGATGTACTACAAGCAGTTATGAATTGCCAGTCAATAGCAGCTGTAAATAAACGCAATGTAACCGAAGAGCAAAATACGGTAATTGAACGTTTTTTTAGTAATGAAGAATTTCTAGAAGAAAAGTTTAGGTTTCATTTTTTGGAAGGCCATATTTTTACCTTAAAAATGGCGATAAAATTGAATTCTTTTATTGAATTCCTCAAAAACAAAGTCTCCATTGTTCGAATCCTCACACCTACCTTTGAAGTGGCCTATCAAATTTTTGAAATTCTGAATAACAGAGGCTTACCCTTATCGAACAAAGATTTATTTCGAAATTTCATTATCAAGGAATTTGACGCCTTGAAACAATCGAATCTTGAAAAATACCAAGCGCCCTAATGAAAAGTGGATGGACTTGGAGAGTGCCTTTGAATTAAAAAACGATTTTATTGGACGTTGGGTAGAGAGTCGAAATGGGCGACAACAGAAGTATTCGGCCTTTAATGATGTGGAAGACTATTATCGGAAGCATTATAAAAATGGGGTGCAAAAATCGGCCATTGAATCTTTTTATACGGATGTGAAAGAAGATTTAGTTTATTATAACTTGATTATCAATGATAATGTTGAGCAAAAAGCAATTCGGAATAAAGTTAGATTTTTGTTGAATGCAGGAAATCAAAAGTATACGATTAATTTATTGATAGCCTTGTTCCGCCATTTTAGCTACAAGGGAAATGGGGAACATAGCGAGGAGATTATTGGCTTTATCACAGCGTATGAACGGCTTGTTTTGTTCATCTTGTTAAATCGATATGTCCGTTTTTCGAATTCGCAGATCTATGCCGCTATCAATTTTTTGAATCAAAATCAATATCCAGAAGCCCTAAACGCTTTAAATGAAAGTTTGTTCGAAGAAGAAGAGTTAAAAAAACTGATAAATGATGACATTAAAGACAATACGGTAGCCAAACTACTCGTCGCTAAGTATATATGGTCTAAGGAAGCTCAAATCGATGATGACCTCGTAGCGCAAGATTTGTATTTTGATAAATGTACATTAGAGCACATCATTCCCCAAAAGCCCAAAAAAGGAAGCAATTGGTTGAGGGACTTTAGCCCTGTTTTCCTAAGAAGTCACACCTATTTACTAGGAAACATGACCTTGTTGACCCACAAAATCAATGCAACAGCGAAAAACTATGATTTTGAAGTAAAGAAACAAGCCTATCGCAAGACAAAATTAGCAATGACCAAGGAAATCGCTGCTAAAGACTCGATAGATGAGGGTTTCATCAAAGAGCGGCATCAAGCAATGGTGACAGTGCTCTATGATGATCTTCGATTAGTTTAAAAGCTGATTTTTGCGCTTGGAAACTTCATACTCGATTTAAAATCCTTACCGCGACTTTAGCACCAAAACTATTCGAGCTATAACACAAATACTCGTATTCTACTTGATTATCAGCGACAAACTCCTGAAATGCTTTGTATTCATGATGTTCCCAGAACGGATAATTAAAATATTCATCAAATAGAATGATGGTGCCTTTTACAATTTGTTTATTCAATAAGTTAAATATCGTTTTTGTCGAAGAATATAGATCGCAATCAACATGCAAAAAAGCAATGTTTTCTGGATGCTCCTTGATCCATTGAGGCAAAGTGGCATCAAACCAACCCTTTTGAACGACGACATTTTTTTCAAATTTAGGAAGATTATTGACTTTAAAGTGGCCCTTTTCGTGCGTATTTAGCCATTTTTCTGGCAGCCCTTCGAAGGAATCAAAGGCATGAATTTCTGTATTGATTTTTTTTGCTATATAATTGACGGATTCGCCTTTAAATACACCAAATTCGCTATAACTACCCGGTATACTAACCTCCTTCAAAGCGTGGTCTAAAGCATCATAAGCTTTTTGATACAAGGGGACATTGACCATGTTTTTTTCAATGTATTCACACGTCGAATCAAGCGCTCTCATCCTCAAACGATATTGTATATCAAATGCTAAGTGACTACGGAAAAAAAGCGTCAAGTGAGAAGTCAAAAATCTTCTAATCCTAGGGCGAATAGCTAATAAATCAGTTAGTTTGCTCATTTGTTTATTGTTTAACACGGAGAAGGAAGTAGTCGTAAAGAGAAAACTTTTTAGCGTTTAAAACATGTTATAAACGAGAAGTCTTTCTACTCTATACCCTCTACTAAAATCAGGAAATGCCTTCCATATTCGTGCAAAAATAATAAACTCTAGTGAAATACACCTTTTTAGTTCTTAAAAGTTGCGAGTTGCTTGAGATGATGCAACATATGATTCGGCTTGAAGAAGAGCCTGTTCTTTAGAAAATCCTTGACTTAAAAATTGTAAATACAAGGCTTCAAATTGTTGTGAAGAAAAAGAAGAAGTAGATTTATGATTTGCTTGTGCCTTTCCGTTTGCCTTTGTTGCAACAGTTATCGTGTTTGCCCCTGTATTTGTGCTATGACGTTCAGCTCTGCTGTCCATGAATTGAGCAGAAGAAAGTGTTGGAAGAGCCAAAAATAAAACTAAGATAGAATACGTTAGGAACTTCATACGATAATTGTTTTGTTTTGTAAAAGGTGGCTGTCATCGTGGGTTTGTAGTTCCTTGTTGTTGTTTGTTGATACAAAGATGCATTACTTTACAGGACATCGAAAACAACTTTTGCTTGATTTTAACTTGTTTAAGCTGTAAAATAGTTTTAAATATATTCAGGAGGATGTATTTTTTTGTCAATTATTTTTGGTTTAATTTGTTGTTAAATAGGCTTTTATGTTTTTGGTTTTGTTTTGGATGTATATCGTGTATGAACTAGTTTTTACCCAAATGAAGGGACGTCTAAAACCTCGAAATTTCCTCATAAAAAATTAATCCTCATAACGTATCTTTACCATATAAGCCAGATAAGAAGCTCTAAGGCTTTCATATAAGCGATAACTCGTAATTCCTAATTCGTCATTCGTAATTCCCTCATGTTTCCAATAGGAACAAAAGCAGCCCAGTGCCTAGGCGATTTTTCTTTTTCTAGCATAAGCAGTTTTGCTTGGCGCA
>JAHDHB010000406.1 GCA_020631545.1 Saprospiraceae bacterium
AAAATATTTCTTATAGGATTGTTATTCTCCGTTCTCTCCGTCGTGGTATTATTTAAAACAATAAGCTCTAAATATAAGCTTAGGATAAGTACGAGTTAACTCTTGTTTAAATTGACGCAATTTCTCAAAAATGGGTATAAATGATTTTTGTGGTTCTTGCATTTTCCAAACGGCTAAATGAAATTCTTTTGGATCGCAAAATTTCGTGTTATACTCTTGATTATAGAACTCTTCAAGCCGTTCCAGAATACCCTTTTTTACCTTTTCAAAATGGTTTTCGACCCTATACAGAGCTTTTACCTCCGTTAAAATCAAATTGGTGTTTTTTTGATGAAAAATCATGTCGTAATCTCGGACGGTATCGTAAAATACCTTACCATCCTCTGATTTTTTTTTCTTCTTGTCTTTTAGGTGAATTCGTTCGCCATGGAGCATTTCCCAATTACTGAAATCACCTAGTTGATTTACGGGGTTTTTACAGAAAAAATGATAAAGTAAAAACTCAGCAATATACCCAAGAGAACTAGAACCCATTGCTTGTTGGCTCTGTATCGCACTGCGTAGTAATTTCCCCCAATTAGACAGCATATAACAATCTTCACCCTTGAAATTGCGTGGATACAGTATTTTATAATCCAACAATTCCTCAATGATCTTTCGCTCACTCTCTAGCTTGATTTCAATTACTTTATGGTAGTCTTGTTGGATAAACGGCCCGTACGTTTCTACGATTGAAGTATCAAAATTAATAGGAAGCTGCTTCAACTCAATTAAGGTTTCACTATTCTCATAAATATAAGCGATATCAACACCAAGCAATTGCCCAAAAATGGTCAGAGGAGGAATAATCATTTTATATCCACCCGATACATTAAGAATGGCTTTTTCGATGCCTTCCTTTAGTTGGCTATGCTTACGAATAAGTCGTACTAGATTGCTAAACCCTTCTCCTTCAAACTTTTCATTGTCCAGTACTTGCAAACCGACAACCTTTTCTCTGATTACAATATCCGCTACTGTAACTTCCTCACCATCATCTAATTGTATGTCAAAATTTTGATACCTTGTTTTTAATAAATCTGCAACAAATACTGACAAAAAAGTATCAGAAGCTAGAAATACGAGTTTGACTTCTTTTACTTTATGCTGCTTCACTATTTCATAAATAGTCTGCGTTTCTGCACAAGCAGCATCATTAGGTACTCCTTTTTCATCGGAAATTGTCCAAGCAGGTAACTTTTGAGAATTCCTTGTAGCCTTCACACCGTATAATAAGTCTTCTAATCGATCTAACCCTCGCTTCTCACCACTCCTGATAGGGTTAATACTTTCATTAGAAAGGATCGGAGTATTTTTATGCCCTAATCGTTCTACTTCGTAGGCACGTTTAGGGGAATCCAATAGATCTGCAAACTTTCGTCTAAGTTCTTTTTCTACAAACCGCTTAAATGCTGGTTTTTGGTAGTTATAAACCAAAGAAAGTCCAACCGTCGTTATAATTGTTAACATTTAAGGTTTTTTGTAGATAAGTTGTTCAAAATCGACACTAGCCAAGGAAAATAAACCAAATCCTTCTTTAGTTCGTTCATTACTAACAGAAATTACATCTTTCAACTGTTCATGAATAGCTTCAAAAGTCTTGTTTTTGGCTTTATAATAGTAGACACTACCAGCGGGAACAGCAGAAAACATGGGTTTCGGTTGTCTTTTGGCCATATCAAAACCACCTATCCGAAGAGGTTTACCAACGATAGCGCTGATTAATTCTACGTCAATTCCTCGTTCTTCAAATAGCGTTTTTTGATCGGGCTTCCAAGCATCATTTGTAAAAATGCTAGGCGTATGCAAAACCAATTTAAAATATTTTTCCGTGAATCGATTGATTTTAAAGTCGTTGACTAGCGTAGTATTCTGTCTTACCTGGGCTATTTTACCCTCAGCGCCTAGCTTTACATTGTTTAAGTCGAGGTCAAGCCCTTCAAAATCTATTACAATTTTTAATTGATTAGGTTCAAGGGCATCTTGTTCGTAATCATCTTTAATTCGCATCAAACCAACACGATACAGTTTTCCTTCTGCTGCGGTATGCGTGAATTTATCTCTAGCAATACCAATTTTAGGTTCTTCCAACAAATAATCGGAAAATTTGGTCGCATAAGCTTCTGGAAGTTCTCCATTTTTATAATCAAACAACGTGTTTTCTGAGATCAAGCCTTCTTTGAGTGTTTCTATTTTATCTGGATAAAAGCCTATGTAAGGGGTCTTTGCGTTTGTTGCAACTTCCTGTTGGTTAAAGAAATGAAGATGCTTTACTTTATAACGTTTATCCTCTTGTTCTTCTCGTCTAATATCTACATCCTTGCTGGTTAAATCCTCTACTAAATCCATAGGAATTGGAAACCATAATTTTCCATTTACAGCATAATTAACGCTTGTGATGACCAATTCTTTTGTAGGATCATTCGGTTGATTTGCTTTTGATAAGTCGTTCATGTTTTGAGAAAAATACAAAGACCGCAAAGCACCATAAAAAACAGAAGGAGAGGGAGGGAACATACCATCTGCCCAATTGTCTAAACCACTGCTGAAGGGTTTGCCGTCTTTAAAAAACAAGCTATCAAGTGCATTAAATTCTATTTTCATTTGGCTAGAGAGATTTTGTTAGCCTCTTTTCGAATAAAATCGGCAATGGTTAAAAATGCAATAAAATTGGGAAGTGGCAATCTGTTCTCAAAATTCAATTGATACAATGCAAATAGCTCGTCGGCAAGTGCTTCTATTTCCACTTTCTTTTTTCCACCACTTAAATCGGAGCGCAACATTAATCTTTTTAGCTCAGTATGGATTATTGCAGCATTTAATTCTAAAAATCCTTTTGAGTTTTGTAAAGGACTGAATAAACGTTCAAAGGAAGTAATAAACGTATTGGAAAGCTCTTTGGCTTGTAATCTATTGACCAGTCTATGAAGTAACTGAGCGTTTAATTTTAATTTTTTGTCGTTGAATGGATTCGCCTCCCACTTACAAATAGTTCGCTCTATCTCCCCAGATTTTTTGAGTGAAGTTATGGCAAAAGCATTACGATTACCCAATGTTTCATCTTTCGCAGCTTCCACCGCTTTTCGTGCTTCTTTGATAACAATAGAAAGTGGCGTTTTGTAATGAGCGATAACTGCTCCAGCAGAAAAGGTAAAAGTCCTTTTTTTATCTTCTTGGGAAAAATAACTTTCCAATTCATTGTGAACCATTTCTCCAAATAAATTTCGAAGATCCGTCATCAAAGGAAGCAAGTGCGTAAGATTTACAAAAGCAAGGAAATCATCACCGCCATGATAGACCGCTTTCCCTTTGTAATAAATACCTTGATCCTTTTCTATTTCGTCAACAGCCATAACGGCAAAATCGGCAAATTCCGCGATTTTCTCAGCAAGCAACTTTTGAAAACTATACAAACCATCCATGTTTTTATTCCAACCTCCAGACAAAATTTCTCCCATTTTATCCGCGTCAAATAACAAGACGGCATAGTACTTGGATAATTTTAAATTTTCCTTGTGTTTCCGAGTTTCAATAGCAATATTTCTTTGCCATTCGACGACCATATCATGATTTAGACGAATGTGATTGTCGGATATTAATTTTTCAAAGGTTTTTAATCGTACATTTTCCTCGTAGAAGAATTGAGCATTAAACTTACGAATACATTGGATAGCCATTTTCAGCTCACCAGCATTTGTTCCTGTTGCAGACTTAAGCAAAGTGTTTAAGGTGTCTGCTAAGGCAAATTCGGCAGTTGATGGAAAATCCCAATTTTCATCTTCGTTCAGAGGCTGATATAAACGCTTAAAAAAACAGACGGCAGAAAGCCCTTCTCCTGGTTGCAAATCTTTGATTTTGGGTATGTTATCGCGGTATTTTGCGACAATTGCATCCTTAGAGAATAGTTTTTTCCGGTCACCAAGTACTTCTTTTTCATCTTTTAGATTTCGATAATACTTCGTATTATACCGACCATCAATCCCACATTTACGACCTTTCTCCTCCAAGTAGTTTACCTGTCGTAGCGATTTAACGCCGCCTAGTAATTGCTCAAGAAATGAATAATCCGTTCTATAAGTTGATGCACTATAAGGAATCGACGCCCAATAAATTTTCAAAGCATCTGATAGTTGTTCACTCGTACTCTCCTGAAATTCTTCCTTTTGAATGGCCTTCGAGATCGTGTTTAATGCTTTGTCTACAAAAGCATTATCGCGTATATACTCCTCTAAGTCTTTTCCAACTTTTTGAGGATTTTCAGTCTTAATAAGACATAGAAAACGGTTAGGAAACTTGTAAATATTGTAAAAAGGAAATATTAAATCCTCCTCTCGTTTCATAACGCCAGCTCTTTCCAAAAAGCTTAAAGCTTCTAGCGTCAAATCCGATAAAATGCTGCTTCCTGCTGCTAAATCTCTCGTTTTCCGAGCTTCCGCAATAAAGGGTTGTACAGGGCCAACCGTAAAAATAAAAAGATGCTTGCTCATAAGGGTATTCGATTTAGGTCTGAATGATTGGCTAAGAGTTCATTGAAGGCTAATTGGGCATAACTATATGCGCGTTGTTCTTCCACTTCATCAAGTCGCTCAAGACCAAGGTTATCTAAGTATTGATAGGGGAGGTGGAGGACAAGACCTTTATAATTACCATTTTCGTTTTGAACGACATTGAAAAAGTGCGATTTGGCATGGCGAAGTACTTCTGGAATTCCTTTTCCTGTATAACCTATGTATTTGCGCTGTCGTTTTGGAAATTGTTGATCTTTCTTACTTGATTGGTAGATCTTCGCTAAAACACTCAATGCTTCTTGCCAACTTTGATATTCTCGTGTTTCAAACAATTGCATTTTGTACGAAAACGCTGTATAACTTTTTGGCGACTTTTGCATATGCTGCCTCAGTTTCGTTATATAATCAAAAGGCTTATTGTTCAATAACTTAAAACTCCCTAGTCCATTTCTTGCTTTACTACCAAGCCCTCCAAATAGCGCCATGAAATTTAGGGCATCGTAAATATCTTCATTTTCTGAAACTGCCCCTTTTAAGATCAGTCGTATATCAAAATCATCGCTAGGCATGATATACTTTCGTTTTTCTGTCCCGTAAGTAATATAACCAATGTTTTGTCTTGCGTTTTTAGGGAATAAATCAACCAACTCCTTTGTGTTTTCTGCTTGCACGTTGAAATTTCCTCTTTGTCTTCCTCTATTGGGAGGAAAAACTACTTTTCGTGCTTTCTCTTCTTGGGGGCGTTCAAGCTTTCTAAAAGCTTGCATGTCATAGGACAAACGCAAAGAAAGACGACTTTTTTGCTTGGTATCTCCGAAAATTTTGCCTTCCTCTTCCTTCAATTTCTTTAAGCTCATTTCATCTTGCATAGCTCTCCACCAAAAACGAATTCCTCCTTTAAAACTAGGAGGACGCAGTTCTGCACGACTCAGATCATTACCCGCCAAAATCATTGGCGTCAGTATCCTTAAATTAAATTCCATAGTTTTGTCTTTTTTTGCGATCTAATCGAACAATACCAAATCCTCTACTCGTCCCCTTGCCTAATCCTATAAATTCGGGTAGCAAAACATTGGCGGTGAAGCTAATGTCGAATGTTTGTGCATAAAACCCTTTATAGCGTATGTTCTTTTGGGAAAGAACATCATTGATCTCCAAATTTACACGTCCTTCTATTCGCCAATCCACTCCTCTAGCAAAGCTTATCACATGAGCCACTAAAATGCGTTCTAATTCTTGCACTCTTTTAACCAAACTCCCAATGCGTGACCATTTGTTATGATTTTCTTGATTTAAGGCTTGCCAGTTGTAAAGTTTATAATGAAATTGTTTAGGATAGACTTTTAAATTAAAGCTCCTTTGTTGCATTTCCTTGATATTCATGGAATGAAAGCGATCATTAATCCTTAAATCCCAAGAAGGTAAACTGAAAAAATGTTGGGCTTCTACCATGCTTTCTCCTAGAAAAATAAGCATTGGATGGCGTGCAAAACGTTTATATTGTACTAGCGGATATCGATAATGAAAGCGCTTCCCCACCTCTTGGTTAGCATGATTATGAAACCATTCATGCTCCCTCCCAATTTTTTCTACTAAAGCTCCTCTGAAATTAATGATCTCAGCTGCTTGTATCTCTGTATCGAAGATTACTTTTAGTAGATCTAGCTTTTTTAGCTTTGGAGGTGGATTAATTGTGATCATAACTTATTGTAAGATATCTGTGTTGCTTTTTATTTATTGATAACACAAAGATAGAATATCATTTGACGCTTTTCTAATCCATTTTTAATATTTTTACCGACAAAATTTTGATATTTTTTCGTGTAATAATCCTATTTATACTAAATTTGTTTTTTATACGGTTGATTTTAGGTGATTTTCTAAAGCTGGAAATTTTAGAAGTCTGAATCTAAATTCCCGAATAAATCCCAAATAGAAGAAGAATTTATGTATTTAATGTTCCACGCCCTTAAAAACTTCAAATAGATTATGACCATAACAGAAGGATTAGAAGAAGCAA
>JAHDHB010000407.1 GCA_020631545.1 Saprospiraceae bacterium
GCATCAATCTCAAAGAATACATAATAACAACCATAATGGTACTCTTGAGGGAGAGAAGATGAAGCCGAATAGCCACTACTAGAGTTACCTACAGAGCGAATGGAAGAACCAACAAGCACATCGGAGGCATCCAACTGATTATCAAATGACACATAAACGCTTAGTCGAGTCGAAACAGTCTGGTCATTCCCTATGTTTTGTAAAGGTAAACCATAAAGGAGAGAAGCCGTTGTCCCAGTTGTTCCATAAGAAATATCCAAGAAGGTGGGTGCATGCGTCACCAAATCTGGAAGGTTTGAGGTATTCAAGGCGTAGGAAACCCCTTCACTTTGAGGTGAAAAGCCCTCTCCTGTAGAACAGTAAGCACTCAGATAAAAAGTATGCACGGCATTTTCTTCCAAATCCGTAAAATCGAACGTCATAAAATTATAAGCCGTTTGATGAGTTGTCGAACCACTAAGCGACGAATTATTCTGTATCAGATAATTCGTGGCATTCGGTACAGCATCCCAAGTTAGTAAAATATGATCCGACATTTCTTGTAGCGTGAAATTCAGTGGTGTATCACAGAAACTTGTAGCAAATTCCGTAATAGCTCCCTCAACAGCAGTACCACTACAATATCGAACACTCCTTATTTCATAATTGGAAAAAACAGCCAGATTGGAAAGCGCAATCGTATTGGTCGGTGAGCTGTAAGTGGACCAATTCTCCGTAGAGTTTTTAGGTCTAACTTGGACGATATAAATCGAATTTCCTATTTGTGATTCTAGGGTCACAGTAGCAGAAGTGAAGGTCGGATTTATATCGATATTCAGTATTTCGGGAGCAGTACAATCAAGTTGTACATTTACCGGAACTTTCTCACTTTCACAAGGATCGCGAAGTTCTATTTGCCAGTTGAAAAGAGCAGCCGTTTGAGTACTTGTCGTAAAATAGTCGCCTTTTTCTTCTATGGTAAAGGTAGATGAATTTGGAAACATGGACAGCGGATAATTTAGTCCAGTATTTAAACTTGCCCATGCAGGATAGCCAGTATTTGCTAGATCCTCATTGAGTTCTAATCTATAATTCCCCGCAGGAAATTCGTAGTCGAAATTGATTAAAGCTACGCCGTCCGTATTGTATTGTGCAATGTCAGAGTTTAAAAATTCAAAATCATTGGGAGCGCCTACGGGCGAGTAGTCGAGGTTTTGAATTATCAATTGAATAAACTTATCGTCTGAACAAGAACTACAATGTGCTTCAATCGTCTTGAGGTTAAAAGGAACTTCAGCGGAAAAATAAATTCTAAACGAAGTAGCTGAACCTAATGGGGAACCAAATAAATTTTCCGACATCATCTCATAAGTAAAATTGTCTTTATTGGAAACAAAATACGTTTCATTGGAGGTGATATTTGTTAAATCTAAGCTAGATCCTGTTTGAATAACCGTGCCATCAGCTTGACACCAAAGAATTTCATTCAAATCCGAGGCATTATTCACCGTTAGCGTAGCATCATCACCACTTGAAACAATGATGTCATCTGCCTGCGGAACAAGGGGACTACAGCCTACTTCAATCGTTTGGCAGGAGGAAGATTGTGCGCAAGGTGTACTTACCGTCAGGCAAACTTCATAAGTCCCCGGCGTGGTGAAGAAATATTGAACCTCTTTGCCTCCTTTAAAAGGAAGACCATCTACCGTCCAATCTAAGCTAATAGCTTGGTCAGGCGTAGGGGAATAGTTCGCATTGAAATCATACAATAAATTGGCATCTGCGCCACTTGAGGTGTAATTGAAATTTGAATTTATGGTACTCGTAGGTGCTACAAAAAATTCTCTTGTAAGTGTTTGATTACAAGTACCATTCGAAACTTCAAGTTGAATCTCGTGAAAACCTGCTGCTAAGCCAGAAAGAACAGGGTTTGTCGAAGATAAATTCACTTGTACCCCATCCAATTCCCAAGTAGTTTGCGTCATATTGACGGAACTGTTAATAATTTCTACGACTTCACCTTCACAATAAATTTGTTTGTCCGTCATGAAAGAAGCATGAACCTGACAAGGTTCTTGGTAATCGCAAATTATCGTTTCTGCTACAACACGATCATTTACCATGGGAGATACTTGTGAATGCGTAAAGCCGAGGTCGGTCATGTTTAGCGAATTCGCAGGAAAATCATAGAGGACAAGACCATTCGTAACAACCTCCATGCTAGTCATATTACAAGCGATAAGGGTCTTGGAATCTGTCTTAAGCACCATGTTTCGATCATTATTTAAGTCATAGGAGATTAAAAATCCTCCATCAGCAGTTGGCATTATTCGTTCATCTGAGCCCCCTCCTAAAAAAATGGTTCCTACACTTCTTAATGGCCCTTCCAGATCATAAGCATGTGCATTCAAAACAGTCCCATCTTCATCTAGTGAAGTCGCAATCAATTTTCGGTCTGCACCGCCATTTATACCAAGCATAACTAAGCCATCATTTCTTCTAGCGAGATTAACGCCTGTAATATTCCCCGTTGAAGCATAATACGAGTTGACCGTCTCTATATCTCCATGAAGATCAGCTTTTACTAGATAGGCAGCTCTATTTCGATGATCATTTCCAAACATAAAAAAGCCCGTACCATCTCTTTGCTCAAGCACACTTTTCACGCCTTCTCTTCCTAGCGCAGCTCCGAAGTAGGGTTGCCAGTATTCCTTCTGCCACAATATTTCGCCATCCTGATTAAGCATAATCGCTAGCCAATTGGTATCCGTAGCACCATAAATCATTATATTTCCTGAACTAGTAACTAAAAGTCCATTTAAAAGCTCAACATGTTCATTTATTGTGTTTTTAAACCACTCTACCGTATTGGACGTTCTGTTATACTTTAGTAGGAAAACATTATTCCTCAAATCAGGATCTATCGTGTATCCGCCTATGTAGTAATTCTCTTGGTCTTTCCCTATTACTTTGGTGATTAAGGTTGTACCTTCTGTATTGGTTAACAGTTGAGAAGTTGGAGAAAAGACACCTGTGGACACATTGAGCTCATGAATCCCCAAACTTCCGCTAACGCCATAAGAAGCAACTAAGGCGGTTTGTCCATCAACCCCAAGGAGTTGATGCCCACGGTAGTTTGAAAGCTCTTTTACCCACTGAACGTCTCCCTTGTAGTTCATTTTAACAATATCATCCGCATAACCAATCAGGTAATCTCCTGCTTCTGTTTGCATCATGCTATAACTTCTCGAATCTACACTTTCTAACCGCTTTGCAAAGGAACTAAAATTCTCTCCTAAAACAACAATATTTATTATTTTTTCACTAGCACACATCGCGTCTGAAGCGACCAATTTTAGTGCATACACCCCATAAGCAGTTAAGGTTGTCGGTGGATTTGGAATTTCAACGTCATCCAAATACCAAGTATACGTGACACCAGGATCGTTTTGTGCAAGAAGTTGGACATTTAAAGGTTCCCCTATACCGATAGACGAATTGGCTGAAAAATTGGCATCTAAAGGACAATAAACCTCAATATTGAGAAAATGACTCTTTTCGCAAAGCCCATTATTGGCTAAAAGACGTATTTCATGGAATCCGACATCTGTCAAAGTCGTAGGAGGAGCATTTACTTCTACACCATTCAAGTACCAAGTGTAAGTAACGGTTCCTGCATTCTGTGATAAATTCTGGACATTTAGATTTTCTCCAGGAAAAATATTATTCGCGGAAATAAGTACATCTACGGGACATAAATTAACGGCTTGCCAAGCATTGATGACTTCTTGAACTTTGGGATCACCAACTCCAAAAAGGTCTTCTGCCGCAGAGATGGCGCCATTCACCGCATCGGTATAAGTAGAAGATGCCGTCAAGTAAACCGTAAGATTACGATAGGCTATAGCAGCGGCGTTTTCTTTACCAATTCCAGTTACAGCATAAGCATCACCATTGTCATTCGTTCCAGAACCACCTTCAGAAAGTAGGTAGAACCAAAAATTTTGCACCCCACTATTAATATGCACTCCTCCGTTATCACCAGTTCCAGTATACCAATGCTCGCCGTCATAGGCATTGGGCTGCCTACTTGAGTATTGTGCTTTATCTTTAGGATTTTCGATACTCCTTAAGTGCCCATCGGCTATCCAAAAATCTTCTCCTAGTAAATAATCGCCATTTGCTCCTTCTTCATAAAATTCGACCATCGCTCCAAAGATATCACTAAAAGATTCGTTCAAGGCTCCTGATTCATTTTGGTAGATTAATCCAGCCTCAAAGTGAGTAATAGCATGTGCCCATTCATGACCACCGACATCTAAGGAAATAATTATGCGCCCTAGTGTTCCCTGCAAAAAATGTGGTTTCTAAATCCACGGGATGCCAATAGGCATTATCCACTAGATCACTAGAAACATTGGCAACCATTAATGCCCCAGCATCATCAAAACTATTCCTACCATGAACATTCAAAAAATAATCGTAAGTTACTTGTGATGCCCAATGAGTTGAAAAAGCAGGGCTTTCCGTAGTCGGGTTTGTCCAACTGTTATCCGACGTAGTTGAGACCGCTCCGTCAAATTTAACCTGAATCCCGCCTCCTCTACAGTTATCCTCTAAATGGTATGCCGAACCACTCTGATTTGTATACACATTACTCTGACTACCATTGTATAGCGTAGTACCCGTTCCCTGAGCATTACAAGAGATAATCAAAGAAATAGCTTTTATGAATTTACCCTTTTGGGCATCTACATAAATCGCTTTAATATCATGCGGTGTCTTGGTCGAAATTATATACTTATAAGCAAGCGTAGGAATTTCGCTTCCTTGTTCTTCTGTATAAACAAGCTCACTTTTAGGAGGCCAAGCCGTTTTATTTTCTTTCTTCGCCCTTTGCAAAAAAGCTTGTTGCTCAGTATCTTCCAGCAAAGCCAATGCTAAAGCTTTTTCACTAGGAATACTTGCTTTAGTAGCTGTTGGCAATTTGTTAAATTTCTTACCATTAACTAGATAAAGTCCATTAGAATTGAAGTGCGCTACTAGCTCTGCATGTTCTAGGGGAATTCCTTGGTAAGCCAGATTATACCGTTGGTGTGTATAACCCAAAATATCAGTTTCTTCTTTTTTAAGGGTTGCAGTAATAGGGTATTCAACTTGAAGGTGTTGA
The DNA here is from genome assembly GCA_020631545.1 of Saprospiraceae bacterium. GTDB lineage: Bacteria > Bacteroidota > Bacteroidia > Chitinophagales > Saprospiraceae > JAHDHB01. The sequence continues at coordinate 5,150 of JAHDHB010000407.1, forward strand.
AGTTTATTTCGTTGAAACTCCTCTTTCGAGATAGGAGTTTTAGCCTCTGTTTTCTTCCATACGGAAGCCATAGAAGCCTTATGTTTGGCTGTAGGTGCTTGCCCAAAAGATAGGTTGAAGGATAACAATATCCCCCATAGGCAGCAAAGCCATGGATATAGTTTCATGTTAATGCGGTTTAAAATAAATGATAAGGTTCGCTAGGGATAAGAAGCCCTAGGAAAGGATTTTTTGGCGTAAATTCTAGTCGCTTTCGAGATCTTTCTCTTAAGATAATTCACGATATTTTTTTGCTAAAAATAAATGGCGATAGCCATCGCGAATTGTCTTTTGTCCTATGTCCTTTGTCAACCTGTCTTTCAAGCGACAGCGTAGAACACGCCTTACTTTTTTGCCTTCTTCAACTGTGCATTCTCTACTTCCAATTTCTCCAAACGGTCACTCAATTGAATGATATGCAACATCATTTCTTCGATTTTCAACTGCTGCTTCTTAGTCACATCGCCTAGCTTAATCTCACCATTCATTTCTTCAGCAGAATCGAAGCCCGAAAGATGACCTTTTTCCTGAATGTGTTGTGCTTCTTCTTTCAAGGTCGGTAATTGGTAGTCCTTAGCAAACACAAAGTCGCACCAGCCTTCTTCTACTTTGACTTCCGAGCCACGGATAGTCCCACAAACATCCAATTCATTTTGTGGAGAAGTATTCTTAATACCTACATTTCCATTGCTGCTAATCACCATATCCGTCGAGTGGTTGTTCACTCTGAATGTCATTTTGTTAGCATAGTGATTGTACTGCATACCTGCTACGAAATTGTCATCCGTATCCGCAAAACCATAATAGCCGATTTTGTTACTAGGCGTTACGATAGAAATCATCGCATGATTATTATCTTCTACAAGTAAAGTCTGAGCACTATGTGGCGAAACACCTAAATTTCCCTTGGATACATGGAGCTTCGTGATCGGGCTGGCAGTTCCTACACCAACATTCCCTGAGCGCCCAATAGGGTCGTTAGCCGTAGCAGAAGTTGGGTTCCATTGACCAAATGCTGTAAATCCTAATGCCAGTAAAATGCTTAATAAAACGATTTTCGTTTTCATAGTAAAAAAGTTTAAAATTTGAAGTTGATTAAAAATTAAACCAAGGCTTTTGACCTTGAATAATTCAAAGGTCGGAAGAGTTTGAAAAAAAAAGCGGATCATTATTTCCTACTTGTTAAAAAAAAACTTCCATCAAAAAACACAACTCCTTAATAATAAAACTATTGAAAAAATTTTCTGTAAAATAAAAAGAGGAATTTCAAGCTCTTTAGTCATCAAAAAAAAACAAAATCACATATTGTTTTTTTATACTAAAAAAATAAAACATCAGCAGGCACTACCGGATCGTTGGCTTTAACCGAT
>JAHDHB010000408.1 GCA_020631545.1 Saprospiraceae bacterium
AAGGAGGTGAATAACAAAAGATATGTCAATACTAAAAATAGATTAAATGTTAGGTTGTTCATGTTAGGTACGTAATTAGTTTTGAATTATTTAGGTGTAAAAATATACAAAATAAATTTACGGAATTGCGAATAAAAACTGCTTGTTAAGCTCGTATATGGTTGATGTTTATGTTTCTGGGAATCAGTATTTAAACGGTAGTGGATACGAGACCTGTAACACATGGATGTTAGGTTTAATATCATTGAGGTGTCGTTTATTTTTTTAATACTGATCGAAATGTATTAACTTTGAATATCACAATCACCACAAAAATATCACTAATTTAATCAATCTATTTCCTCCAACTCAAATTTTATTTTTTCATGTACCAGAAATACTTTTATTTTGGCCTTTGTTTGTTGCTCACGTATACAACAGCAAACGCCCAATTGCACCGTCCTATTGATGGGATGGGAACGAACCAGATCAACCCTGAATGGGGTTCAGCTACCTCCTCTTTTATGCGGCTTACAACGCCTGATTTTTCCGATGGATATTCAACTCCAGGAGGAACAGATCGACCGAATCCAAGAATTATTAGCCTTGCTTTGGGTGCTCAAGATGAATTTATACCGAATGAAAAGAACTTAAGTGATTTTATTTGGGGATGGGGACAATTTATCGATCATGATATTAACTTGAATGACGATCATCCCACTGATTTTTTACCCATTGTAGTTCCTACAGGTGACCCTCATTTTGATCCTGATGCTATAGGGGGGGTAGAGATTCCAATGCGTCGCTCTCTTTTTGACCCGAATTCGGGAACAGATCCTTCTAATCCAAGAATTCATGTTAATGAACTGACCTCTTTTATAGATGCATCTAGTGTGTATGGAGTAACAGAAGATCGCATGAATTGGTTGAGAACATTTTCTGATGGAAAACTAAAAACTTCTGCTGGAAATTTGTTGCCTTTTAATACCATTGATGGGGAGCTAAACAGCCCTTATGATACTGATGCTCCTTTTATGCTGGTAGACGGTGTAAGCTTTAGTGACAAACTTTATGTCGCTGGGGATATTAGAGCGAATGAACAGCCTGGACTTACTTGCTTTCATACGCTTTTTGTTCGTGAGCACAACCGACTTTGCGATGAAATAAAAGCGGATAATCCTACTTGGTCAGATGACGAAATTTTCTATTATGCTAGAAAAATGGTTGGAGCTTACATGCAGGCGATTACCTATGAAGAGTGGTTACCATCAATGGGGTTTGATTTAGATCCTTATTCAGGCTATGATAATACGGTGAATCCTAGCATCTTTAACCTTTTTTCTGCGGCTGCTTATCGATTTGGACATACTATGGTCAATGGTCGGTTGTTGCGTTTTGATGAAAATGGCGACACTCTAAGTTATGGTAGTATCAATTTGCGTGATGCCTTTTTTAATACCACAATCATTCATGAACAAGGAGGAATTGAGCCGTTTTTTAGAGGAATGGCCGTTCAAGCGCACCAAATGGTTGATGTCCAAATTATGGATGATTTAAGGAATTTCCTTTTTGGCCCTCCTGGTTATGGTGGTTTGGATTTGCTTTCTATTAATATCAATAGAGCAAGAGAACGAGGGATTCCAGATTTTAATACTATTCGCATAGCTTTAGGAATGCCGCCACTTACTAGTTTTTCTGATTTAACTTCTGATGCTGATTTGGCCAATACATTGCAAACGATGTACGGTACGGTAAATAAAATCGATCCTTGGATTGGCTTTATGGCGGAAGATCATGTACCTAATTCTACGATGGGGCCAACCTTGAAGAAAGTCTTGTCTATGCAGTTTCAAAATCTACGTGACGGTGACCGGTATTATTATGAGAATGATCCGATGTTAAGCAGTAATGAGAAGCAAGCTATAAAATCTGTTCGATTAGCCGATATAGTGCGAAGAAATACTTCATTTACGAATGTTCAAGATGATATTTTTGTGGCATCACCTAGTAGTACCGTTAGTGTAGAGCTTTTTCCTTTTGGCAATGTTCGGGATATAGATATTCAAGCCTATCCAAATCCTATTCAAAAACATTTTACCTTAACGATAAATGCTTTTTCTGCGGGTAATGCAGAACTTTTTATCATTGATAATCTCGGAAAAGAAGCAATGAGGAAAGATGTATCGCTTGTAAAAGGCGAAAATACGCTAGAATTTGAACTAGATGCTCGCTTGGCAAATGGACTCTATACCATTGTCTTGAAATCAAATGATGACTTTGGAAAGCTTAAGATAATTAAGCATAAATAAGCACGACTAGTTAAATCTAAAAAACGGGATGGAAAATAATGCACGTTTATTTTTCATCCCGTTTTTCTAAGCAGAACCACTAGTGAGAAAATAAAAAAACCGCCTCGCAAATCTGTTGACTTGGAAGCGGTCCACACTATGAGAACACCATCTTTACTCCAGTTAAGGAGTGTATTTTTTTATTGTTTATTTACTTGATAAAGTGCATATACCGTGCCATTTTTAAGAAGTAAATGTTAAATTTTCCTTATCGAAAATGTTGAAGGGACGAAATTCCGAAAGCACTTCTCTAGCTCCACAATAGTCTATCTTTTTGCCTCGCATTTTATCAAATTCATCGTCTCTTTGCTTCTCACATTTGTTTTGACGGGGACTTTTTGAATTGGTCACTTTTTTTGAAAAATCTATTCCTTTGAATGAGATTATTATTTTCAGTAAGTTGGAAGCAATTTGTATGCCAGTTTGTATTCGTGTCATTGGTTTGTTTTTATTGCTACTTGTAACTATTTGTTTTGTAGTATTTATACTGCTAATTTTTATTTTTCGTTAAAAATTGTTTAGAGTTTTTTCCTGTCACTTGTATTTCTTTTCTAGTGTTTTTAATTGAATGATTATTTTTGAACAAAAAAATAATTATTCGCTCAAGTACATTTTGCGATTAGTTTTTAGGATTTTTTTTGAAAACCATATGATTGTTCCCTGCTTGTTATTCTTATTCAAAAAAATAGTGGCAATACTTAGTTTTGAGCTTTTCTTACCTCTAAGAAGACAATAGTTTTTGATGTTGAGCATTCTTGCAACACCATTTTTTGTTGAAAAATTATTTTATGTTTAAGGAATCATAGAACTTTGCATTTTTTACTTGATATGAGACTAGTAGTTCAACTACGCCAAACCTTTACATTTGAATAGAGAGATATTAAAATTAGCCATCCCGAATATCATCAGCAATTTATCCGTTCCCTTGTTAGGATCGGTAGATACGGCAATTATGGGGAGGATGGTTTCGCCTTCCTATATAGGTGCAGTAGCCCTAGGAGGCTTGATCTTTAATTTCATTTATTGGAGTTTCGGTTTCCTTCGTATGGGGACTACAGGGCTAACAGCGCAAGCATATGGGCGTAGTGCATCGGGAGGAACGATTGTTAAAAAGAATTTGGGGCAGGAGAATATTCTTGATAGTGGAGAAGTAAATAGCCCTTTGACGAGTGCAGAGGGAGAAACCATTCAGATTCTAACGCGAGCAGGTCTTGTAGCTTTGGTCTTGAGTCTTTTATTGCTTGTACTACAGTTTCCTATTGCAGAACTTAGTTTTTGGTTACTAAATGGGAATGATGAACTCGAAGCTTTAGCCAAAGAATACTTTTACATTCGTATTTGGGCTGCGCCTGCCACTATAGGACTTTACGCACTTATGGGCTGGTATTTTGGAATGCAAAACGCCTTGTATCCAATGTATCTGACCATTTTGATTAATATTGTCAATATCGTTTTTGATTATGTCTTGGTATTTCATTTTGATATGAAAGCAGATGGTGTTGCTTGGGCTACGGTTATTGCTCAATATAGTGGCCTAGTTGTAGGCATTTTCATTTGGTTTTATAAATATGGAAATTTGCGCCAATTTTTTAACCTTACTATCGTACGTGAAATAAGTGGATTTAAGCATTTTTTTACTGTCAATCGGGATATATTTTTTCGTACACTATTGCTTGTTACCGCTTTCGCTTTTTTTACGGATAGATCGGCTTTACAAGGAACGACCATTTTAGCTGTAAATTCTATTCTTTTACAATTTTTCTTTTGGATGTCCTATGGTGTAGATGGATTTGCTTATGCTTCTGAAAGTCTCGTAGGAAAATATGTAGGAATTGGGAATTCTTATAATGTGCATAAATCTATTCGATATTGCTTTTATTGGGGGATGGGATTTGCTGGACTTTATGCCTTGATTTATAGTGTTTTTGGTTATGAAATCTTGACCATTTTTACTAATCAATCCGACATTATCGAACAAGCCGTTCCTTATCTATTTTGGATAGTCCTTATCGCTATATTAGCAGCTCCTAGCTTTATTTGGGATGGCGTGTACATTGGACTCACAGCTTCTCGCGAAATGCGGGATAGCATGGTTATTTCTTTCCTTATTTACATCGCTTCCTACTATTTCTTTATTCAATTTTGGCCAAATCATGGCTTGTGGATTGCGATGTCTTTGTTTATGTTGACTAGAGGGATCGTGCAGACGGTGTGGTGGCAGCGAATGAAATTGAGGTATTAAATTATTATTATCTTGCAAATAAGGTGTTTAGTTGTTATTTGGGCTTTGCGCAGAAGGATACTAAGCTGTCATCCACAGAACCAAGAAAAAGCATTTTGCTTATATTTTTATATAGCTTATGTATGGTTAAATAATCGCCAAAACGATAATGACGCAGTCCATTTTGTGTTCAAAAAACATAGTAGTTGACGCCCAAGAGCCTACTTAATCTCAATCTTTTCCCCAAGGAATTTGGGTTGTTTGGAGAGCAAATACAAATCCAGCATCATTTTTACCCTTGCAAAATTCTCTCGGATTTTGATTTTAAGCCCATATCTTCTGCTGACATCCCTAGCGTTGAAGCCTATTGCGTCAATTCCTTTACTACGTGCAATGTAGAGTGCTCGTTCATTATGAAATTTTTGAGAAATTATCGTAAAACCTTGTAATCCAAATATTTTCTTTGCTCGGACGACAGAATCTAAGGTTCTAAACCCAGCATAATCAAGGAAAATTTTGTCTTCTGGGACGCCAATAGCCATCAAGTCATCTTTAAACTCTTGAGGTTCGTTATAAGATTCTCGGCTATTATCACCACTCACAAGAATGAATTCGATCTTTTTTTGTTGGTAAAGTGCTTTTACGGCTTGTAAGCGGTATTTGTAGTACAAATTAACATTGCCATTAGCCAAGTATTTTCCAGTTCCCAAAAGCAATCCCACTTTGTTAAAAGGAATTGCAGAGGCATCGGTATATAATTTCCCCTTTGCTCGCAAATAAATAGCTCCATGTGTCAGTAACATGCAAGCAATTCCCAAGAACAATAGTAGCAACATCCTTTTCGTCCACTTTAAAAATTTCTTAATCATACGTTCTAGATTTACCCTACAGTATTTTAGCCTTTTCGGAGTGGCCTAGGGATTACCTTTTTCATCGAATAACATCTTCCAAGAACATCATCAAATTAGAAGCTAATGCCTTTTTCTTTTTTTCTTCCCATCCTTCTCCTAATCGTTCAATATCTTCCGCAAAGCAATCACCTTTTAGTTTAGTTCTGTTATGAGGAACAATCAAGTAGCTGACTTTTTTATCCTTTTCTACTTCTAATGTCGAAAATTTGAGGGTATAAAGATGCTGATTATCTTTAAACTTAAAGGGTGTCAAGTGTATGTTTTTGAAGACAAGGGAGCCTAAATTTTCATCATAATCCTTATCACTTTGGATATCAACACCGAGTTCCTCTAATTTTTGGGAAGAGCAATTCGTTTCATACCCCTTATTTTGATTTTTGCTAGGAGTAGAACATTGGCAAAGGATTAGAAGAATACAGCATACAAAAGAAGATTGTTTTAGATTGTTGGTGGTCATTTTCTCTTAATGATTTGGTTGTTAGAGCAGCGTCGTTAAAGAAACGCTAATATTTTTGACAAGCTATTATCCAAAATAAAAAGAAATGCTCAATTAAGAAAGTTCTAGCTGCTAGCTTAACAAAACTATAATGTTGGAGTAGCGTATAAGCGCATTTTGTCCTCATTTATGCATTAATCCACTAGTTTTTGTGCTCTACGTTTTTTTAGCATTATCAATAACCAATGTACATTAAAATAATAGGAAAATAGGAAACCAACTATCGTAATAATGCGAATAGGAAACGATAGTTTTAGGTAGGTGAATTCGTAGTAAATTACTCCAATCGTGAAGGCGCCTTGGATGAGAAAACGAACGATTACCCAAGAATAGAAATTTAGATTATACCAATAATCAATTCGTTGTTGACTTACCCCCTCAGTATCCTTCAAAATCAAGAAGATAGAATAAGCAACAGCAAATTGGCAGACAATAATGATCGAAAAGAATGCAGGATATTCAGGAAAGAAAACTGGAAATAACAAAAATCCGCCTACCACTACATGATGTACATAGGTCATGGCACCAGCATTTCTTTCAAAAACGTATGTAGCCAAGAGTGAATAAACATAAAAAGAAATCGAAAGACAA
>JAHDHB010000409.1 GCA_020631545.1 Saprospiraceae bacterium
AAGCACAAGCTTTCATTTAATTTCGAAGGAAAAACAAAAATCGGAGGGATATTATTCACTCCAATGCTTATACTCCTTGGCTGCAGCGTCCAATTGTCCATAAAAATCCTCACCGTACTTTCGTATTAAAGCCTCCTTTAAGAACTTATAAACGGGGAGAGCCTCCTTTTTTCCTAGTTCACAAGCAGCAGCACAAATATCCCATCGATCATAATTGAGGGCATCAAAATTCTCATTTGTCTCAATTCGGATAGGGTAGAGGTGGCAAGAAATTGGCTTTTTGAATTCAGTAATGCCTTCATTATGAGCTTGTTCAATTCCGCATTTCGCGATCCCTAGTTCATCTTTTACTAAGAAAGCACAAGCACCGTCTTCCATAAGTGTTGTTCCATTTTCCTCAGGCTCTTCATAAAATTCGTAAACCCCTTTTTTCTCTATAACCTGTTGGCCAATAGGCGAAAGCAAATGCTTCATTTTGGGATAAAGATCGACAAGGATATCCACCTCCGCGTCTTCTAGCGGTGCTCCAGAATCTCCCTCCCAACAACAAGCTCCTTTACAAGCTTTTAGATTGCATAAGAATTTTTCTTCTAGCACGTCTGCACTGATAATTTTATCGTCTATAATGAGCATAATAAATGTTAAGCAAATAAATAAATAGGAGTAGGTACATCTTTTTTCGAAGAGCCAATTTCGTTAAGTTTTTTGATTAAAGTATAATTTTTAGTAAAAAATGTAGGGCTAGGAGAAAAATTAGATTTATTCAAGCGATTTTTTAAAAGCATCTCCAAAAAAAACTAGTGGTTCTGCTAGCTTCCTACCTGTTCAAAAGAGAATAGTGCTAGAAAATCAAGATTTTCGAAAAATATAATTTATCTTAGTGACCAAATGCTATTCAAGCACGTTTTTTTGAGTTGTCAAAACTACAAGATGGAAATGCTTGAGTATCTAAGATTAGCAAAACCTAAAATCTGAGTTCGTTTTTTGGTATCAAATTTGGAATAGAGATGTCAACAACGTACTTATCAACTACAAGTTTATGAAAAAGATAGCCTTGGGCTTGTTTGCCCTTTTCCTTTGTGCTAACCTAATGGCGCAAAATACCACAAAGACGAATGCTCAACAAGCGACCATACAAAACGTTGATGAAGATGCTATGGCCTCTAGAGCTAAACGTATGACCACCTACTTGAAAGGCTTTTTGGAACTGGATGCTACGCAAGAAGAACAGGTTTATGATATCCAATTGGATATTCAACGAAAATACGCTGAACTAGCTCCCTATAGAACTAGCGATCCTGAACTATTTAGTGACAAGCAAATTGCACTAGCAAAGGACTCTGATGACCGTCTACTAAGGATCTTGAATGAAAATCAGCAAACGATTTATAAGCAGAAAGTTGTTGAGAGGGAAGTTGAACAAGCTCGACGCGACCGACTTAAGCAGACAAAAAATAAAGCTACTAATAACTAAGGTGTATTGTTGACAAGCCTTGTCGCTTAGCTTTGCCTGTTTTTTGGGACTGATTTTTATCCGCAACGTAATTGATAATTCCCCGTATATTATTGTAAATATGGTTAGTTTCCACTAATTTCGTAGGGAACGCCACAGCCATTTTTTATCAGTTGCGTTACCAAGTAGTTTGAGCTACTTATCGTTTGATTGAAATGCAGCCCACTATATTTTATTACCTATTTTTACTTTAACATAATTCACATCAACATGAAAAAATTAGTTGTATGTCTTTTTGCCTTGTGGTTGAGCGCTTCCGCTTTTGCCCAGACCACCCCTAATACCTCCGCAAAGGAAGAAGTGTCTATTACAACAGAAACTGTTTATGAGGAGTTAAAACCTGAAGATGAAGCAAGTAAATTTGCGGATATGATGGCTGAAACGACTGAAATAACAGAAGAGCAGAAAAAGGAAATTTACAAGATTGCCCTTAAAACGATGAAGAAGAAGAAGGAATTGGCGAAACTGCGTGATAAGGATGAAGCAAAATTCACCAAAGAAGAAAACCAACTTTTTCAGGACATGAATACTGAAATAAACGGTGTCTTTAGAGGAAACTAAATTCTCTTAGTCGAAAAATTTCATTAAACGTTTTGGAAACAAGCATCGTGAGAAGAATATTCACGATGATTTTTCAAGGGGTTCAAGAGCAAGTCCTTTGGTGGATTTATGATAAAAAAGAGCTGACAATACATCTTGTCAGCTCTTTTTTTTAGGCTATTATTAGGTTTCTAATTATGGATTTTCTTTGGTCGTGTCGTTTAAGAGAATATGGATTTTAGATCATCTTTTTTTGTCATAGAAGAATGCAGCCTTATTTTATAATAGTATATACGCTTTAACTTAATTCGGCAAGTGTTGAGATAATTGCTGTTTATTCCTTAAAAACAGGGCAAAAAAAAAGCCCTACTGGATGGGGATCCAGCAGGGCGAATAGTTTTATATTATTGGTCTAGTACAATACTATTGTTGATACAAAGATAAGGAAAAGATTACATAAATCCAACCTGTACCGTGGATATTTTTAGCAGATATTAGCAATCTAATCGTTTCTTAATTGCTTACTTCTGCCTATGAGGGGCAGGATTTTGAAAGCTGTGGTCAGATAAGACCACCTTCCTGCGTTTCGGCTTACTGTAAGCTGATTTCCTTCTCCGCAATCATCTTACGGATGTTGATTAAAGCGTATCGCATTCGGCCTAATGCCGTGTTAATACTTACTCTAGTCAAATCGGCTATTTCTTTGAAGCTTAAATCCGCATAATGGCGTAAGATGACAACTTCTCGCTGCTCTTCCGGCAACAGATCCACCAGTTGGCGCACCTTATCGTGCGTCTGACTACGGATAATGCGGTTTTCCACATTAGAATCTTCATCTTGAAGTACATCAAAGATATTGAATTCATCAGTAGGCGCTACCATAGGGTTTCGTTTATCTCTACGGAAGTGATCGACGCAAAGATTATACGAAATTCGTAAAGCCCACTGAACGAATTTACCTTCGTCATTGTACTTTCCTTTTCGGATCGTTTTTACGATTTTAATAAAAGTATCCTGAAAAATATCATTGGCCAGACTTTCTTCCTTCACAAAGAGGTAAATAGAAGTATAGATCTTACTTTTGTGTCTGGTAAACAGTTCTTCAAACGCTTCTTCGTGCCCTTTCAGGTAAGCATGAATCAACTCGCGGTCGGTTAATGACTTTACTTGCATAATTGTAGAGATTTACTTGTAACTTTGAGGAGATAATTAAGTGTAAAGGTTTTACCGCATGAAGTTTAAGTTTTTAAGGCGAATTAAAGAAACTTCCAAGAATCTTGGCCAGTTTAGTTTGCCTTGCGTTTCTAAAGTAATATTCCAAATATAGTACCAGAAGACTGGGAAAGCAACAGTTTAACAGAGTTTAACAATTAAATATTTCGTCATTCGAATGATTGCAAAAGAACGATTTATAAATAAACGCCGAAATCGAGATAATATTATCTCCAACCCTGAAAAAGATCGAATTTTTATCAAGGGAGCTAAAGCCAATAATCTAAAAGATATTAGTTTATCCTTGCCAAAAAATCGTTTAGTGGTGGTCACGGGGGTTTCCGGCTCTGGGAAGTCTTCCCTTACCATTGATACCTTGTATGCTGAAGGACAACGACGCTATGTCGAAAGTCTTTCTTCTTATGCCCGTCAATTCCTCATGCGGATGAAAAAACCTGAGGTCGATTACATCAAAGGAATTTGCCCTGCCATTGCTATAGAACAAAAAGTAAGTACACGCAATTCTCGTTCCACGGTAGGCTCTTTAACAGAAATTTATGACTATTTAAGACTTCTTTATGCGCGCATTGGCCAAACGTTTTCTCCCATCTCAGGGGAAAGGGTTCGAAAGCATGAAGTTACTGATGTCGTAAACTTTATCCACGATTTTGAGGAAGGCACTAAAATCCAACTTTTTGGACGAATAAACCACCAAAAATATTCTTCTCCTGAACAGGCTTTTCAATTACTCTTGCAAAAAGGATATACTCGTGTTTTACACCAAGATAAACTTACAAGGGTAGAAGACCTGTTGGAAACAGAACGGAAGAAGACGAAAAAGAAACAATTCGTCGATTATTCCTCCACTCCCTATATAAACGTTTTGATTGACCGTTTCGCTGTCTCGCATTCGGAAGAAGAAAATAAAAAAAGGATAGCGGATTCGGTGCAAACGGCTTTCTTGGAAAGTGAAGGTGAATGCCTAGTTGATGTTGTAGGAAAAGAGCAAAAAGCTTTTAACAATCGGTTTGAGCTGGACGGCATTACCTTCGAAGAACCTACGCCTCACCTTTTTAATTTCAATAATCCTTATGGCGCTTGTCCTAAATGCGAAGGTTTTGGTAAAGTCATGGGGATTGATGAAGATAAAGTCATTCCTAATAAGAGTTTATCCGTTTATGAAGATGCTGTGGCTTGTTGGAGAGGAGATAAAAGCAGTAAATTCAAGAAAAAACTGATTGCAGTAGCTGAGGATATTGATTTTCCTATCCATCGTGCTTATAAAGACTTGACGGATAAGCAGCGGGCTTTATTATGGTCGGGCAATCGACAATTTAAGGGTATTGATAGTTATTTTGCTGCCCTAGAGGAAAAGATGTACAAAATCCAAAATAGAGTCATGCTAGCGCGGTATCGTGGCCGTACTCGTTGTATGGACTGTGCTGGCAAGCGATTGCGCAAGGAAGCGACTTACATCCAAGTTGGAGGGAAAAATATCACTGAACTGGTGGATATTCCTGTAGTGAATCTCAAAACCTTTTTTGATACTATAGTGCTTTCGGAACATGATAATACCATCGCGAAACGCTTGATTTTAGATTTCATGCTACAAGTTGGCTTAGGTTACTTGACGATTGGACGCTTGTCTTCTACGCTGAGTGGAGGTGAAACACAACGGATTAACCTGACGAGAACTTTAGGGAGCAACCTGACGAGTTCGATGTATATTTTGGATGAACCGAGTATTGGTCTGCATCCTAGAGATACGGCAAGATTGGTGAATGTCCTTAAAACGCTGCGAGATTTAGGGAATACCGTTGTTGTGGTAGAGCATGAGGAAGAAGTGATTAAAAATTGTGATTACTTAGTAGATATTGGCCCTTTGGCAGGAGTTCATGGTGGCGAAGTCGTTTTTGCAGGGCCTTACAAGGATATTTATAAGGATGCGAATGATAGCCTTACGGCAAAGTATATGAGTGGTAGAATGGAAATTCCTACGCCGAAACTACGCCGAAAAACAGTCAATTTTATTCGAATCAAGGGCGCCAACCAGCACAATCTAAAGGATATTGATGTTAATTTCCCTATGAACTGCTTGGTTACGGTTACAGGCGTATCGGGTTCTGGGAAAACTTCCTTGGTGAAGCAGATTCTTTATCCTGCTTTGAAGAAGCATTTAGGAGAAGCCTTACCACAAAAAATCGGTGATCTTCGTAGCTTAGAAGGTGATTTGTCCTTGATTACGCAAGTAGAAATGATCAATCAAAGTCCGATTGGACGTTCTTCGCGTTCCAATCCAGTGACTTATGTCAAGGCTTATGATGCCATTCGAAAACTGTTTGCTGATAAGCAATTGTCACGGATACGTGGGTTTAAACCCAAGCATTTTTCTTTCAATGTAGAGGGCGGACGCTGCGAGACTTGTAAGGGCGAAGGAGAGACGGTCGTCGAAATGCAATTCCTAGCTGATGTGCGTTTGATTTGTGAAGAATGCGAAGGGAATCGATTCAAGCAAGAAGTCATGGATGTTCGATATCGAGAAAAATCAATCTTCGATGTCTTGAATATGAGTATAGATGAGGCGCTAGAGTTTTTTGTTAATGAAAAAGATATTGTCAAGAAAATCAAGCCGTTGCAAGATGTAGGGCTTGGCTACGTTAAGTTGGGGCAGTCCTCTAGTACCTTATCCGGAGGGGAGGCGCAGCGTGTGAAATTGGCTTCTTTCATTGGTCGTGAACGAAAAGGGGAGCATATCGTCTTCATCTTCGATGAGCCTACGACAGGGTTGCATTTTCACGATATTGGGAAGTTGATGGATGCCTTAAATGCCCTAGTAGAAAATGGTCACACGGTCATTGTTGTAGAGCACAACATGGAAGTCATTAAATCTTCGGATTGGGTCGTTGACCTTGGTCCTGAAGGCGGTACACCCGGCGGTCACTTAGTTTTTGAAGGAACTCCCGAAGATTTAGCGAAGTTTGAAGGATCGTATACGGGGGCTTTTTTGAAGGAGAAAGTATAGGCTTTAGCCGAGGGTAAAAAGCGGAGGTTCTTGATTGCTTGTAAATATGGGTTTACTCCGAAAAGTAGGAATTGATGAAAAAATACGATTTATGATGTAAGATTTATGAAAGCCTCATGGCGTAAATTATTATTTGCTAGCAAATAATAAACATCATACTTCTTAAATCTTACATCATATTTTGAAGAAGAGCCTTTTCGGAGTGGG
>JAHDHB010000410.1 GCA_020631545.1 Saprospiraceae bacterium
AGGGAAGCTAGTTAGTTAGGAGTTAAGAGTTAGTAGTTAAGAGTTATTTGGGCGGAAAACAACTCTTAACTACTAACTCCTAACTCTAAACTAATCAAAGCGTTAGTATTTTGATTTCTACGCGTTGATTTCGTTTTCTTCCGGCTTCGGTTCTGTTGGAGGCCACGGGATTTCGTTTTCCGTAACCTTTATAGGTCACTTGTTGTTTAGTGATGCCTTTATTATGGAGGTATTCTGCTACGTTTTTCGCTCTTGCTGTAGAGAGTCGATCACAGTATTCGTCCTTAGGAAGACTGTTGGTATGTCCTCCGATTTCAATGGTGATTTTGGGATTATTGACTAGAAACTCATGGACTTCATCCAAGGAGGGGAAAGATTCTTTTTCGATAATCGTTGAATCTGCTTGGAAGAATAACTCATTCACCGTCAAGGTTTGGCCTACTTCAAGCTTTGTCTGTACCAAGTCTGGAATCGCTCGCTCTTTCATGATATTGACGGTTGCCACCGTTTTACAACCATTTTTATCCGTAATGCTAACTTGATGATCGCCTTTGTCTAGTCGCTTGGCAGAGGGCAGTGTAGAACCATTACTCCATTTATAGGAATAATCAGGTGTACCGCCAACCACCTCAATCGTCGCTTTTCCATCTTTTACGCCCTTGGCACTGATGCGTTCCGCCTCCACAGCACTCACTTTAAGCGGTGGCGGTTGAGAGAGCGTTGTAATAAGAACTACGGCTTGTCCAGCAGCATCTTGCACGGTAAGTTCATAGGTTCCTGCTGCCAAACCAGTTGGCTCTGCCCCTTCTACTGCTTCATTTTTCCAAATAAAACTAATCGGAGCTTCTCCACCTCTAGGACGAACCATTAAAGCACCCGTTTTTTCTCCAGGGCATTCGATTTCTTGCGTTACATTGCAGATAGCCGTTAATTTATCCGATACTTCATCACTAAATTCAATGCGAAATAGTCCTCTATCCGCTGTACCTACCCAAATATCATCCAAGCTATCCGAGGCGATGCTCATAGCTTCTGCATTGACATAGCCAGATTCTTCATCATAATGGTTAATCACCTCATCATAAGGATTGTATTGGACTAAAATTTCAGAAGCGATGTAAAGACGTCCTTTTCGATCTGTAGTCAAACCTCGAACGATTCCTTGGCTCAAACGACGATTGATAGCAATAGGATACCATCGGTTGAATTTATCAATCAACCAAGTTTGTCGGTCGCAAGCTACCCAAGTACCCTCTGAAGAGGAGGTAATTGCCGTTACTTTACTACCTTTTTCGTAAAGCTTCCAGCCCTTGTCCCCAACACGCACTAAGCCACGGTCGGTACCAATCCAAAGCACGCCAAATTGGTCTTTAAACACGGCATTCACTTGATTAGAAAGGAGTTTAGAGTTATCCGCAGTATAGTGATTGGCTACATTTTGATCCTTTAAGGAAACGGTATACAGGCCATTGGTAGTACCTACCCAAATCCAATTCCCAGAAATCGCCATAGAAGTAATGGAATTCGAATCCAATTCAAGAATCGCCTTTTTCTTTAAGTCTGAACTAAGCACTTCATGTGTTTCTGACCCTGCCCATTCTTGACCATCCCTTGTGATAGTCAAAGCTCTAGTGCCGGATTCTTCGCTAATGGCTTCTACTTTTTTATAGAAAGAATTGATTTTATAAAGTCCTTTCTCTGTGCCGATCCACTTGTTATTCATTTCATCAACTAAGATGGCATTGACAGATTTTGTGTCTTCTATCCCTTGATATCGCTGAATTGTAGCAATTTCTACTTGTGCAAAAAGATTGGAAAAAAGGAAAAAACAGAAAAACAACAGGGCAATAAATCGGCTGCGCATAGGTAAAAGGTTTTAGAGAATCGGGGTCGCTCCTACTAAGAACGTAAAATATTAAGCAAACAATATAATGAGAATCAAATTTCTGTCCAATATTTGAATTGATTATTTTGGTGAAGGTATCAGTCCTCTACAAAAAGCTTCTTCTTCCAAACACAATGTAAGACTTAAAAAGCATACCATTTATTATCAACTAGCAAACAAAGAATTATACCATAAAATAGCTCATGTATTTTTTGTCATAAATCGTATTTTTTCATTAATCCCTAGTAAATCGTTAATAGCATGACAAAAAAAAGGGCACCGTAAAGGATTACGATGCCCGGGTTAGGTTAGGAGGGAACGGATGGATGGAAAGGAAGAAAGGATTTAAATCTGTCTCCTATGAGAATATCTTTAGTTTGGATTTGGAATAAGTACTATGCAAATATAAACCATTTTTATTAAATTCATCATTTTTGAGAAAAAAATTATTGCCTGTGTCATCTCAGATTAACAATATTGATAATTTCAAGTGTTAATTACTTCTAAACGAGATAAAAATCTATCCCATAGCTGCCAATGAGCGACACAAAATAACGGAAAAACACCCCGCTTAAGTTGTCTAGAATTTTGTAGTAGCTAGTGGCTCTGTTCATCAAAACAAACCCTGTTTCTGTCTAAAAAAAAAGAACGCCAAATTCTTTCCTCCTATCTTTATGCTACAATAATATTCAATAGAAAACTATGCTACAACGAGATTATTTAATGCGACGCATCGAAGAAATGATGCAATTAATTGCCTTGGCTCTAAAATTTAGACATGACGGCAATTTTGGAAGTAGTGAGGAAGCCATTGCTAAGGCTTATGAGGAAGTACCCAATCTTACCCAAGAAAGGATCGCAACGATGACACCAAAGGAGCTATTAGCTTATTTTTTGAAAAATGACTTAGCTTCCCCCAATTTCATTGACATGGTAGCCAATATATTGCAAGAAGAAGGAGAAGTTTTTTTGCTTCAAGGAGATAGGGCAAAAGGAAAAGATTGCTTTGCAAAAGCCCTTGAATTATACCAATACGTCGATCAACATTCAACGGTTTTCTCCTTTGATCGCTTAAATAAGATAAGGCGCATCAAAGAAGAATTAAAGGTAATTGAGTAAAAAAACAACATTTTATTCAACATTTGACTAAATAATACCCTTATTTTACGCACAAGGAAAACATTTCTACTAACTTTGTTTTCTACACGCATACACCTGTTACTTAATACTTAGGGTACTTCTAAAATTTTCTTTACTTTTTTTCAAATTCATCCATTTTTTCTTGAATTATGGTTTGAATTCGTAACAAAACTAGTGGAATAGGAATCATCTTGAAAATGAATAGAATAAAAAGCTACTTTTTGTTAGAAACGAATCTTAAAACCATGCTCTATTCATGAAATATTTTTTCATCAAGTGCTATGCCAAGCTATAAATCTTACATCGCATCTTAAAGAAAAGCCTCTTAGAGTCTGCGAATAGTGAGAATAATAGTAGCTCCTTGTTACTGTTTAAACCTACTTGAAGTACTCCTACTAATTTCGGCATAGGCCGCTATAAAATGTTAAGAAGAAATTTTGTAAAAAAACTAACTGGTTTAACTGCGGGTTTATCTTTGTCCTCTATTGCTGATGCTTCTATTGCTGCTTCGGTCAAGGAAGGATTTGAAATCATGAATCAACTTCCTTTAGAAGATGCGATGAAACGTGAAGATCTTTGGGATAGAATTCGTCAAGCCTATTTTACGATTCCTAGTTCCATCAATTTTAATAATGGTGCTGTTAGTCCTCAACCCAAACTCGTTCAAGAAGCTTTTACCCGTTTTACACAATTCGCCAATGAAGCTCCTTCAGCATTCATGACAAGGCATCTCAAACTGGGAAAAGAGAATATTCGAAGAGGGCTTGCAGAACTAGCTGGATGTTCTCCTGAGCAAGTTGCGGTGCTAAGAAATACAACGGAAGCTATCAATAATGTACTCTATGGAATAGACTGGAAAGCTGGGGATGAAGTGGTCTTGACCAAACAAGACTATTCTTCTGTCATTATTGCATGGAAACAACTAGCTCAGCGTTATGGCATTGTACTCAAGTGGATCGATCTAGACTTGCCGAATGAAAGTAAATCAGACATGGTGGAAGCTTTCAAGAATGCATTTACTCCTAAGACCAAGATGGTCAATATCACGCATATGATAAATTGGACAGGGCAAATTCTTCCTGTACGAAAGATATGCGACATCGCGCGCAGTAAAGGAATTCTTACTCTTGTAGACGGTGCTCACACCTTTGCTCAGTTAGATTTCAAAATTCCAGATCTTAATTGTGATTACTTTGCCACGAGCTTACATAAATGGCTTTGCGCTCCTTTTGGAACTGGTCTCTTATATATCCGTAAAGAAAAAATAGCCGCTCTATGGCCCTCCATGCCTAGCGATGCACCTCTAAGCAATAATATTCGAAAGTTTGAAGGCCTAGGGACGCATTCCGTACCTGCCGAAATTGCCATCAGCCAAGCCCTAGATTTTCATTGGTCTATCGGTTCTGCTTTAAAAGAAAAGCGCTTGCGCTACTTGAAAAACTATTGGTGCAAGGAAGCCATCAAGCTGGATCGAGTTCGGCTTCATACTTCGCTAAAACCAGATTTTTCCTGCGCTATCGCTCATTTTTCGGTAGATGGACTAGATGCGGGGCTTTTGGATAAACAATTGAGCAGCAATCATCGAATTCACGGTGTTCGTATTAAGTGTGAACAAATTGACGGTGTTCGCATTACGCCACATGTTTATACGTCAATGAGAGATTTGAATATTTTGCTAGAAGCCATTCACAAGGTTGCTAAGTAGTTTTGTGTTTTCGACGCTGTCGCTTGAAAAGACACGTTGACAAAGGACATAGGACAAAAGACCATCTTCTCGTGGTACGTTTGAGGCGGCTGCTATGCGGGATAGCTGAACGTGCTACGCCTTTGCTGTGGCAGAAGAGTTAATCAAATGCTTGAATTAATGGTGCTTAATAGAAACGCTATGCCAATGCCACACGCGCCCCGCGATTCTATGGACAAAATAATAGCTAATCACATAGATTCTTGACAAGATAAACGTGTCAAGAACACCTAGACGTCATTGAAGGCACTCTGACCTTTTCATACTACTCCTTTTTTTTAATGGGCAAGATTCGTTAATTTTGAATCATGAGAATCATCAATTTATTTTCCATATTCAGTCTATTCTTCTTCGCTGTTTCTTGTAAAAACACCCAGGAGGAACCAAAAATACCTGAGCTAGCCATCTGTTCAAATCCTAGTAATCAATTACTTCCAAAACCTTATGTTGATTCTACAATATTAGCAGAAATAGCGGCTATCAAGCCAAGGGAAAATGCTGATGATACGACAGGCATGGTCTGGATTCCAGCAGGCTCCTTCAAAATGGGGACGGACTATACCGATAAAAAGAATACGATTTACAGACAAGATGAATTGCCTCACCATTTAACCACACTCCACGGGTTTTGGATTGATAAACATGAGGTCACTAATCAACAATTTGCTGAATTTGTAGCTGCTACGGGCTGGAAAACTGTGGCTGAGCGCCCGATACCGCTTGAAGAAATCATGAAGAGTCTGCCCCCCAATGCTCCTCCTCCTTCAGAAGAGATGCTCGCGCCCGCTTCCCTGCTCTTCAATTATCCCGAAGATAGGGAAAAGGGTGCTTATGGTGTAAACGACTGGTGGCGAGTAGAACAAGGCGTAAATTGGAAGCACCCGCATGGTTTGGATAGTGATATCACAACAAAAGATAACTTTCCTGTCGTCCAAGTTTCTTGGTATGATGCTATGGCTTATTGCAAATGGGCGGGCAAACGACTTCCCACAGAGGCAGAATGGGAATATGCCGCAAAAGGCGTTGAAAAAGAGAATATTTATCCTTGGGGAAAAAATCCTATCAATGATGCCAAACCTCTAGCCAATTATTGGCAAGGCCAATTTCCTGTAGTAAATGAAGTCAAAGATGGTTTCGAACGCCTAGCGCCTGTAGCTTCTTTCCCTCCAAATTCCTACGGTTTATTTGATATGGCTGGTAATGTTTGGGAATGGTGCCAAGATTGGTATCACTCAGGCTATTATGCTTGTAAATCAAGCAATAAACTCGTTGAAAATCCACAAGGCCCTGACACAAGCTTTGACCCTGATATGCCTGGGAGTACTCAAAAAGTAATGAGAGGAGGTTCCTTTCTTTGCAATGATAGCTATTGTACGGGTTATCGAGTCGCTGCTAGAATGAAGTCTGGCCCTGAAACAGGACTAGAGCATACTGGATTCCGCTGCGTACGATAGCAACTAGCTACGCAGGCTCTAGGCTCTCTTTCCTTTATTTTACCCGAGTACAGGTTACATCATACATCATATTTTAAGCAGAGTAGCCATTCTACAAAAATCAAAAGGTGTTTACAAAACCTGTAAACACCTTTCTTAATTCTAGTATCGTAATAAGTTAATAATATCGGTATCGTTTGGATATTTTGCCATTATACTTCATCAAAAATTATTTCCATAGCTCCCCGATAGCTATCGGGGATGCAAAGATTTTTTTCTTCGTCTAAT
>JAHDHB010000411.1 GCA_020631545.1 Saprospiraceae bacterium
TTATTTGCTAGCAAATAATAAACATCATACTTCTTAAATTTTACATCATATTTTGAAGAAGAGCCTTTTCGGGGTGGCCTCAATCATTAGCTTAGAATCTTGAAAGTACTCCTAAGCGTTAAGAAAAGAAGCTTTGTATCCACCACCAAATTTCTCGCCTGTCCCTAAACATAAGGATCAGTATACCAATGAGTAAAAACACGGCAACGATTTTTCCATTGCGCTTGTGTTCTCGGTATTTTTCTTGTGGTGTTCGAAACCTTTTTTTCTTTATTCTGGCCATGATGTTTTGTGGTATCAATGTTGAACCGCAAAAATAGGTTTTTTTGAGGAAAGATGCTTGGATTGGTGGAAGATGGTATCGTAAAAACTTATTCAATACTCAACTATAAGCTTGATAATTAATTTGTTAAGAGATGTGTTTTTTGATGAATGCTTTCAACTTTTCTGGTGTTTTGACATCTTCTTTATCCGCGAGCGTTACATTTAAGGAATCTGCTCTTAGCTGATGACCTTTCCAAATGGGTTTAGGTTCTTTCTTTTTAAAATCCCGAAGATCCGCTTTCGTCATTAAATAACCTTTAATGAATAAGCCAAAATCATCTTTTAGTGCTTTTAGTTTATATAAACTTGATGTCAATAAACCATTTTTTTGTCCTCCCTTTATCGTCAATCCTGTTTTACATTCGATTACATGTAACTTAAACTTGTACAAAAACATAACATCAAATTCATTAGTGACATTCGATGGGGCTTGCGTCAATTTTACATTAAGCCCTAATTCACTATCGTTTAGATTGAGCTCTTTCTTGATAATGTTGTAGATATACTCTTCAAACCAGCCGTTCTTAAAATAGTATTTTTCGATGCTAGTATTCTGTTTTTCTTTTTCTGAAAAAGCATTTAAAATTCTTTTTAACTCTTTGTGATTCAATTTGTTTAGTTTTTCTGGACTATGAAACATTTTGCTAGGATGATTATTCTCCAAGGTCGTTTGTAAACCATAGCACGCTAAATATTCTTTTAAATTTAAGGAATGACTAAGGGGGAAATTATCTCCAATAGGATATATTTGTTTGTAACTTGTTTTCGGAAAGGCCAGATAAAAAACTTTACAATTAAAACCCTTGTGAACAAAATAATCATAAACCGCTAATGCCATGATTTTTGTGCCACCAGTTATATTGATAGAAAACTGGTCATCCTTGGAAAATCCGAAGTCTTGTAGTTTATATTTCAATTGTTTATGTATTTCCGGAATATCGTCTGGAACTATTTTGATCTTATGAACGACATTTTCTTCTAGGCCTGTAGCTTCTAAAATATGTTCTGTAAACTGGTTTTTCTCTGCATATTCTGTAGTTAAAAACAAGTATTCATCAATATCTTGAAATTCTTTGTCCTTGATAAAAAGGAAATTAGGTATTCTTTGTTGACTGACTAAGCTAACTAGTATTTTTTTCATAATCTTAAGGTTATATCTACTCTTGAAAAGAACAAAGGTGCTTGTATAATTGCCTATGGCAATACTTGCGAATATACTCTTTTGCAAACAGTAATTCCAAATGCTCATTAATAAATTTCCCCGAAAAAAAAGACATTGTATTTGAATTCTATCTAAGAAAACACTACTTTTGATTGTTAAAAACTTGATAATAAAAGCCTAATCCATAAGCGATCTTAAAGCGTTAAACATAGGGTTCCCCGAGATAATTTATTTGAAAAGTATGAAAAACATCAAGGTCTGCCAACGTCTACAGCTCATAGAACCACAGGAAATGAAGTACTTAGCACGTTTCATCAATTCCGATTATTTCAGTCAGGATAAATCGATGCGACGGTTATTTGCTTACTTCAAAAAACATCATCCAGACTTTTCTGGTCGAACCTTTTCGGAAGAAAATGCGCATGAGGCTGCTTTTCCGAAAAAACCTTATGGGCTAAAACGCTTGTTGAATAAATGCTCAGATCTTTGTCTTTTAGTTGATAAGTACTTGTTATACGAAGCTTTTAATGCTGATGCTATTGAACAAAATAGCTGGCTCTCAAAGGCACTTTTACGGCGGAAAAATGCCCCCTTTTTTCTTAATCAACTAGCTAAAACACAAAAGCTAAATGATGAGCAAGCACTAGCCGATGAAACGCAAAGCTTACGAAAAATGCAGTTGTCTTTCTTGGAATATTTCAATCCAGCTTATCAAAAATTGGGTAAAAATGTACCTGAGTTGTTCCAACGAATGATAACTCAAACGGAGGAGGGTTTCAACACCCTACGGCTGAGAATTGCTATAGAATATTGGAGTCAAAAACAGAATAAAAAATGGGAATTTCCAGAACCTTTTCAAGACCTGAAGTTACTTAAAGTAGAAGATAATCAATCTGTTGTGTTTCAGTTGTATCTAAAAACCTATCAGTTAATTACTTCAAAAGAAAAGAATGAACAGCTACGTTTTTTTCTTGAACTCAAGCAACAATTCTTTGCTAATGAAACCGTTATCGCTAAGGAAGTGGCCAATACGGTTGCTTCCAATCTGATGAATTATCTTACCCGTTTTATAGGTTTGCATCCAAATTTGACGCATGAAAATGCTTTTGCTTTAGCGAAGAAGTTGTACAAAGGTAAACACCTTGAAGAAGAAGGTATTTTCCCTGCTGGCTTTTTTTCAAATATCATCATTCTTGCATCGATACTCGGAGAGACGGAATGGATGAAAACGTTTCTTGCTTATGGCGAAGAAACACTGGATGAAGCAAACAAGCAGAATACGATAAACAAGGGCTATGCTTATTTATCTTTTGCAGAAAAAGAATACGACACAGCGTTATCTCACCTCATAAAGATCCCAACAAATGATCTAGCCGATAAATTGCAGGTGGCTCCGCTTGAACTTAAATGCTACTACGAATTGCGAAATTCAGATCTCGACTTAGATTATAAACTAAATGCCTTTGCCGCTCTTATTAAAAGGCAGAAAGATTTAGACAATGATTTCATCGAAAAAAACTTGAATTTCAAGAAGTTCGTAAAAAAACTGTATCAGTGTCCTAGTAAAAAGGAACGCCAAGCCCTTGTCGAAGAGATCCATGATACCTCCACGATAGCGAGACAATGGCTCCTAGAAAAAGCAAGGGAATGAGCGGGGGCCGTATAGCCCCGCCGCCATTCACCAACCAAAAATCAGAAAATCTTACAAGTAAACCGTAAACGTCTCTACAACGTTTCCACTAGAAGCCGTCAGGACATAAGTCCCTGAAGCCAAGTTCGAAACGGGCAAAGAAATCATATTCGGAGAAGTATACGCCTTAGTTGGCAATACAACACCTCCTTCAACAGTAGACAGGGTCAAGGACACTTCACCCGTAGGCAAAAGACTTACCATCACTCCTCCCGTCTTCCCTTGAAAAATATGGGCGACCGAATTCCCTCGACACACCATTTCAATAGAAGAAGGAGACGCAGACAAAGTCTGAACATCATTAACCAACACAGAAAACGAAGCAACAAATAAAAATAAAAATGAAAGCATAACTTATGTATTAATAAGTGAAACAATGGTTATGCGCTTCTATGAAGTGAAATTTGCTTCATGTACAGCGCTTGGTTTTTGCTCCGCTTTCTGTGTTGGCAACGATGTCAAAGAACTTTGGGTGTTAGGATCGGGGGAACGTATCAAGTGTTAGATTCCTTTTTCATACTCTTATGAATGTAGGAATAGCGGCATATCGATATATGCGAGATACACTTGACGCCTAGCGTCAAACCTGAAAAATAGTTGATAGAAAATAATAGATAGCCCACCCCGTCCACATAAACGTGGCGAGTAGAGAGACGTAGTAAGAAAAGAAATTGTACCTGTCATTCATCGTTTAGCAATTTTGTTGATTAGGGCAGAGTCGGTGCTCGCCTTTGGTTGGTTTGTTGACGTATTTTAACGTCTAGTTGAACTTTCGTTCTTTTTTATATCAACAGGTACGTTTATTTGCTAAACGGAAAAGACAACTTTATTGCCTTCGATAATGTAAATCAAAAAAACAGGGAAAAAGTTCCAGAATTTGAAGAAAAAATCATTTTTTATGAAATTTCATACGACAAATTCCTGTTTTGCTTGCTTTTAAGAAGCGTATTAGATTTTTAATTCCATGATTCGCAATTATCAGGTATACTTTTTTATGATCAAATTCTAAACCAGAAATTAGCGTTTTTAAACCAAAAAAAATATTTTTGAATATTTGGAAGGTGGTTCTTGAGTGTTTATCTCTTTGATAATTAAGGATATAAAAGGTTGTTTTTGAATGAACAGAGAAAAAGGGTTGTTTTTAGATAAACAGAATGGTTTCCTCATCATTTAAGTCGAATCATAAAAAACAACTAATTTTATACGTTAGGCACCTCTGTGCTTATTATCCATTTGCCCTTAACGTGTACGTATGAATAATCAGGACGATTTATTGGAACTCATCCAAGCGCTGACTCGGTCCGAGAAGCGTTATCTTAGTACTCGTGCTAAGCGACGCGGGGATGAGGATAGCAATTATTTGCGACTTTTCAACGCATTTAATGAGATGAAGGAGTATGATGAAGAAAAATTGAAAAAGAAATTCAAGGGCGAAAAGCTGTTAAAGAACTTATCGAAAGAGAAAAAATACCTTTTTGACGTTATCTTAAAAACGATGCGAGCTTACCGGCATGAAAAATCGGTCAATGCCCAAATCAAAGAACGGTTGATGGATGCTACTTTCTTGTTGGAGAAAGGCCTTTATAGCCAATCGTTGAAGTGCTTGAGCAATGCTAAAAAATTGGCGTATACTTATGAGCATTATTTAGCGATTCTCGAAATCATCCTCAAGGAGCGAAGTGTTTTCACGGCTAGGAGAAAAAAAGCGGACTATGCTCAACTTGGAGAACTGTGGAAGGAGAAAGAAAAGGTCATGGCCATTTTAGGAAATCAATATACCTTCGAACAGATTTTTGATGAAGTGCTAATTCTGGCCTTGAAAGACTACAAACTCGTCAATGAAAAGAGTCGAGAGTACTTGGAAGCCTTGATGAAAAACCCTGTTTTAGTTGACAAGGAATTGCCTCACTCCTTTGTTTCCCAATATCGATATCACCAAATATACGCCTTGTATAATCAATATCTAGGAGACTATAAAGCAGCGCAAAGCTATTATAAAAAGGTACTGGATTGCTGGCAAGAGCACACTCACTTTTGTTCGGAATACATCAACCACTACACCGCACATTTGTCCAATTTTATCAGCAGTTGCTACTTGTTGGAAGATTTTGAACCGGTTCACGCTATCATTGAAACTTTAAAAGGAATTCCAGCAAAAAATCATCAAGCAGAAGGCATTCTTTTTCAGCATATCATGCACAATGAACAGTTTCTCTATATGAACTTAGGGCAGATGGATTCTGCAATTGAGATGGTTCCAGTAATCGATGCGGGATTGAAAAAGTATCAGGACGTTTTAGAAGGCACTCGCGTACATTCCTTTATGTCCAATATTGCTACCGTATATTTTTTGGCAGAAAACTTTAAAGAAAGTATGGTTTGGTCGAATCGTTTGATTAAGCTCGGGCATCTAGAATCTAGGCTCGACCTTCAACGTGCAGTTCGAATCCTAAAACTTGTTGCTTTATTTGAATTGGGCGAAGTGGATGAGTTTGAAAACTTCTACAGAGCAATCAATCGTTATTTCAATAAATTGGCGACCAAACGCGAACTGGATATACTTACTTTGAAGTATCTTAAGCAGTTATACAAGGCAACACCAAGTGAACAATCAAATGTTTTGGATGCTTTTCAAATAGAGTTAGAACGACTGGAATCTAATCCTGCTACGCAAGGCGATGTTGGCCTTGATGAAATGCAACTTTGGGTAAAAAGCAAAATACGCAAGCGGCCTATTGTTGAGTTAATCAAGGAAGAAAGAAAAAAGTAAAGGGACAAGTCGATTTTTCGACGAAAATGAACTGACAAAAGAAAAGAGGAGCATGAAGAAAGGGAATACTTCTTCCCAATTTTCATGCTCCTCTTTATTAACACGACAACTCGTTTTTATGACGTATTACGGTTCGGTTTACAACGAAGACTAACCGTACAGTGTTGAACTATTAGTCGTTAAATGTTATCCAATGGATACTTGGCCAGATTCAACCGTCAACTCATTTCCTGAGTTTATTAGGGTAATACCAAAGTCTTCTCGTCCTCTGGTTCCTATAAAGTGGCTGTCGTCATCATTGTTGGCCATACGTCCGGAAGAAATATCGGTCGAACCCACGACGCCAGAAGAAATATCCGTAGAACCTACGACAAGGCGTTGGTTATTGTCATCATAGACCAAGCTTAAGCTCTCTTTTCCATTGGCATTATACTTAGAAACCTTTTCAGCCTTTCTTAGGCTTGATTTTTTCTTGACTTTAAGCTTTCCCTTCTTTTTGAGGAGCGTAATGCCTTCGGAAGTAAGTGGATAAGACTTG
>JAHDHB010000412.1 GCA_020631545.1 Saprospiraceae bacterium
ACATTTTGTAAATCTGTCAACCCATCCGTATAAGTCAAGATAAGTGCTTCATGATTAATGAATAATTCCCCAACTTCAATTTCAGGTATCTCATCAAAATAGCCCAAAATAGTACAGCCCTTATCCAAAGGTTGAATCTCATCATTCATATACAATAAAGGCGGATTGTGCCCTGCATTGATATAGGTCAAGCGTTGTTCTCGGAAATTATAATTCCCAATAAAGAAGGTAATAAAACGTTCTCCTTTCGTAATACGAAGAACGGTATTATTCAATTGGCGAATAAACTCCTTGGGTTTCACATTCTTGCGCACCAATACTTGCAAATTGGCTTGAAAATTAGCCATCAGAATAGCCGCCGGTACGCCCTTACCTGAAATATCCGCGATGCAAAAAATTAGAGAATCGTTCTTCATTTCGAAGAAATCAAAATAATCTCCTCCTACACCTTGGTGCGGTTTATACTGCCCATTCAATTCATATACAGCATTGCTAGGAAATTGTGAAGGCACCAACATGTGCTGGACTTCACTTGCCAACTGCAAATCACGACTAAGCCGTTCTTGTTCTATTTGCTTCTTAAAGAGTCGTTTATTTTCTATCGCTACCGCAATGATACTCGCAATCGTACTCACGAACTGCATTTTTTCATAAGCATTATCGTTTTCTCCCATTCCTCCTATGAAGGTATAGGCAATAGGATATTGCTTGTGAAAAACGGGTACAACGACCTCAAAATCTTGCAGAAGTGGATGTGTTTCTTTGGTAAGATAAGCAATCCGATTAAATTTCAAAATCGCCTCTGATATGTCTGTCGTATGGATGTCTTCATGGGCATCAATATCACTCACACAGGTCCATTCTTCATCCATCTTGAAAAACAAGGCCATTTTCGATATTTGCAACTCAAATCCAAGCGTATGCTTGTAAATGTTAAACAATTCCTCCTGTGGTACATTATTATTAATAGACTGGGTAATGTACAACAGACTACGGAACTGTAGTTGTCGCAAATAAAGATCACGTTCTAAAGATTCTATGTCAGTGGTGCTTTCCATGTAGTTGCTCAAGTCAACAGACTCTTGCTTCAATTTAATCAAAATGAAAAATTTATATTGTTCTAAATGGGGTAATTAGATGATAAAGAAACGAATAATTCTTCTATTCAAATTCGAAACCTCTGTCATCGTTTTGTGATATTCTTAGGGTGCTTCGTTTATTCCCTTTGTTCCTCAAGTTATCCAAGCCTCGCTTTCACATCTAGGGCATCTCGAAAACCATTTCCCACTAGGTTGAAGGCAAGTACCATAACCATAATGGCAAGCCCTGGCACAAGCGCAGGAAAAGGATTTCCGTTTTTCGTTAATAAAAAACTATAATTTTCGGCCAACATCGTTCCCCACGAAGGTTGTGGCGGTTGAATGCCAAACCCTAAGTAGCTCAAACCTGCTTCAATCAAAATGGCTGCTGAAAAATTGGCTGCCGCAATGACCATCACAGGCCCTAAAATATTGGGCAATATATGACGTCTAATTATTCTCGCATCGCTAAAACCAAAGCTATAGGCGGCTTCTACAAACTGTACCTTCCGCATCGACATCACTTGCCCTCGCACAATACGCGCCACATCCACCCACATCGTCAAGCCTACGGCTGTAAAAATCTGCCAATAACCTCTTCCTAAAGCTAATACCAAGGCAAATACAAGCAAAAGAGTAGGTATAGACCACATCGTATTTATCAACAACATGATAAAATTGTCTAATCGCCCACCAAAATAACCAGCCACAGCACCAAGGAAAATGCCTATCGTCAGCGAAATCAGTACTGCTATCAAACCTACAGACAAGGAAATTCGAACGCCAATCAGTAAACGACTCAACAGATCCCTTCCATAACCATCTGTACCAAAATAATAGGTCTTCTGCGATATATGTTGCTGAACGACTGTTTCCTTCAACTTTGCAAGGGGAATACTTGTTTTTTCTTGGTTTAAATCGTAGAAACTCAACTTGTCTCCCTCCCGACTAATGGTGGGATTTGAAGAAGAAATCGGATAGACAATGTCTACTAGGCTAAAGGTTTCTTCTTTTGGTTCAATCTCCTCCCCTTGATAGACTTTCGCAAAAACTTCACCTCCTTGAATTTCATAACTTTGAATCGGGACTAAGGTGTATTCATTAGGCCGACCATAAAACATCGTGGTAAAAATGCTTTGCTCCGTAAATGCTCTATTTTTGCGGACTTTAAGCATCAAAGTGGAGAACCCCGGTGATTTATAATTGATTTCATTGACCTGATCATTCGCATTAGGCGTAGAATCTGGTGTCAATAAATAGCCTAAAAGAGCAACCAGCACGGCCAAGACGATAATGCACAAACCAAAAACAGCCGGCTTGTTCTTCATTAACCGCCTAAGTGCCTTCTGATTTGGCGAAAGCGTAGACTGTTGGTCTTTTTCACTCATAAAATACCTATTCAATTAAGAAATCCATATCAACAACTCTTTATACTACAAGGAGTTGCCCTAGATTTATCCTTAGACAAATTAGTGTACGATGCTTACGCTTTCTTTTCAAAAAAAAGGTATTCAACGATTAAATTGTATTCAAAAATTCACCTTACAAAACCTTGATCACTAGAACAAGTGATGTTTCCCAAACATGGTTTTCTAAGGGGAGGTAGCTATGTAAAGATAGGAAAAAAGTGTTACAAGATACTTTTGGAACGATCAAAAATACAAGCTTATAGCCTAGGTTTAAAATTAACCCCAAAGTTAGACCTTCTAAGGGGTTTAAAATCGTTGTGATGGTCATTTAGATTCCTGCTTTTATTTCTAAAATTGGAGAATAGGAGCTAGTGCCTCTGGCGAGGTTCTTTGGGTTGAAGCTGGGTAGATCTCGCCACAAGGTGACGGCTTAAACACGAAGCAATCCGCGGTCACCGTGTGGCGTTGCTCCTTGCATTTTTATTTCAGGATTCCTGCTCTTTTTATAAATCTGAGCACAGAAGCTAGTGGATAATTTAAGATTTTTAGGATATTCTTGCTTGGATAGAAAAAAGACAAGCGACAAGTCTTCCATTTCCCCCCTTCCAATTTTATCCTTAACTTTGGCACGATTATACAGGAATACCAATGAAAAGCTTACATTACCAAAAAATTCGGAATATGAAGCCCCTAGTTAGTTTTATATTTTTTCTCCTATTTTGTCTTTCTCCTTGTTTCTTAATCGCTCAAGAAGATGACTTAGACGATAGCGATGATGTCTATATTACCGCTCATGAAATGCCGCGTTTTCCTGGTTGTGGTGATGAAAAAGTCACTTTTGAGGAAACTACGCAGTGTGCGGTCGCTTTTTTGCAAAAAAACCTAAGATATCCTAAAGCGGCAAAAAAAGGGGAGGTAGAAGGGGAAGTTATCATCAGCTTTATCGTTGATAAGGAAGGAAAAATAAAAGATGCACTTGTTTTGCAGGAAATCGGTTCTGGTTGTGGGAAGGAAGGACTCCGTTTAGTCAGTCTCATGCAGGATTGGATACCGGGCAAACATGACGGTGAGCCGGTGCAAGTACAAGTAAATCTGCCTATTCAGTTTGAATTAAAGCAAAAATCTACGCCTAAACCTCCTAAGGTTGCAACTGATGAAGTAACGACCAAAGTGCAGGTTTTTACTGTAGTAGAAGAAATGCCGCGTTTTCCTGGTTGTGAAGATCTAGAAGGAACTGTAGAGGAAAAAAAGGAATGTGCGGAAGAAAAGTTGTTGAATTTTATTTATGAAAATGTACAATATCCTGAGGAGGCTAGAATCGGTGGTATTGAGGGGATGGTCGTCGTCAATTTTGTCATTGATAAAGATGGAAAAATACTAAATCCCAAAATTTTACGGGATTTGGAGGGAGGATGTGGAGCGGAATCCATTCGTGTGGTCAATCTGATGCCTAATTGGATTCCAGGAACTCAAGGAGGAAAACCCGTTAAAGTACAATTTAATCTGCCTATTCGGTTTAAACTTAGTGCGGTTCCTCCTGCTGAGGAACTTGTCCTTGACTCTGTGCCTGTGCATGAAGAACTTACGCCTGAACTATTGCAACGATTACAACCGAACTACCAAGGACTGCAGTACTTGTTTTGTGGAGATTCTTTCGGAGAAATCGCCACCGCTGATGAGTTGAACAAGATAGCGGACACGCCTGTAAATAAGGACAATCTTTGCGGTTTTTTCTTCGCTATGTCAAACTTGAAAGTTTCCTATGAATTTCAAGAAAAAACAAAAACTATCGAAAGTGAATCGGGGGAAGTGACCGAAGAAATTCGTGACTTATTTCGAAATGCAAAACCTGGAAGTGCTTTCAATTTTAAGTTTACGGTTCAACGTGAAGAGAAAAGTGGGGAAATTGAGAAAGTGCTTATCGTAAATTGAACCATATAAGAGTTGTAAGGCATATAAGAAGCATATAAGCTACTTTTCGGATCAAAACTCAATGGTTTCTAGTCTAGAATATATTGTGTAGCACGGATTCCTTCATTGTCAAAAGAATAGGAATCCATGCTACACACTTTTTTCTAGATTTCGGTTTTTAGTTAAAAACCATGATACCTAACAGTTCTACTAGGGAGTTTGCAGTTGCTCTTACCTCTTGCCCCCTTAAATTGACGCCATTTAGAAATGGAATTACCGCTTGCCATTCCTAATCATGCTTCTAGCACTTGGGCTGTGGCTTCTACGGATTTAACTTTTGTAATCACCTTTTCTAGAACGCCTTTTTCGTCGATCACAAACGTTTCGCGATGGATGCCGTCATACTCACGTCCCATAAATTTTTTATAGCCCCAAACACCGTAGGCTTCTATTACTTCTCGCTCTGGATCGGAGATTAGACGGTAAGGCAATTGATGTTTTCCGATAAAATTTTGATGGCGTTTTTGGCTATCAATGCTTACTCCAAGTACCTCGTAGCCTTTTTGCTTCAAATCTTCGTAATTGTCTCGAAAATTGCAGGCCTCCTTGGTACAAGTTGGGGTATTGTCTTTAGGATAAAAAAACAAGACGAGTTTTTTGCCTTGGTAATCGGCCAAACGCACAGGTTGCCCATCTTGATCAAGGGCATTAAAATCAGGGGCTTTATCACCTACCTTTAAATTTGTCATGATTCTATTGATTAGCGTTTGGGTACTTACATTATAATTATGAATTACGAATTACGAATTACGAGTGATCGTTTGAACGTGTTTAATGGAATGAATTCTCTCCTCAACATTGTACATCATACATCTCATCCATTAGAAAAGTTCCTAGTATAAACTTTTTGATTGTCTCTCATATCCGTAACAATAATTTTCAATTCATGTTTACCTTTTGGTAAAGTTTTTGAAATTCTGTGCGATAATTTAGCCTTTTTCTCATCATATTCTAGAAGTACCCATTGGCCGTCCAGCTCTGCTCGGTATGATTTTATGCCGGAGAGGTTATCGGAGGTTTTGAAAGAAACCTTATAACCGCCTCCCATCCATGACTTTGCATTAATGGATGAAATCCTAGGAGGAATGGTATCTACCGTGATGCAGTAATCGCCTAATTCACGCACTTTAGCTACGAGTTTATCCCCTTGCCATTCCCCACCTTTGCTTCTTAAGATTTGATTGTCTTTACATAAGGCAATCAAGGCTTTATCATAGAGCTCGAAAGGAAGTGTCGTAGGAGTTATGCCAATGGAAAAATGCTTGTGAACTGGAATGGTTTTATCACCTAGATGATGAACGTTGGAAAAAATGCTTGAGGAATATTCTTGGCTAGAATGATAGTATAAATAAGCATTTTCATAAAAAGTGCCTTCGTCGAAAATAATATCTGCATCACCACTATAGATATTCGATGGTGAATGGTGAGGAATGATATAGTTGTAGACGACGTCCTTGGGTTCCTCCATGGATGAGCTACGTTGCACGTAAAACTTAAGTTTTGAAGCATTGCCATGCTCATCAGTTACGATAAATTCAACCTTTTTTGCTCTCCCCTCCTCTAGCGTAATTACGCCTTCATTGAGCGATTCCTTGTAAATAGACAATTTATTGCCCGGCAAGCGAAAACAACGATGCCAATAACTCTTTCTTAAAAGACGATCTTTATAATCCAAATGGGCGTTAATGTAACGTGTTTCATCAAAAGAAAAGGTTTCCATCTGAAAACCATAAGTCGGGACATCATCAACGAGCATATCTATGGCATAGATTCCATTTAAATTAGAGACCCCATTCATTTGATCAAAAGCTTTCAAGGCCAAACCTATCCGCCAAGCACTAATTTTGAGCGTATCGCCCTTGATATAATAACGTGTGCTGCCTTTGGTTACGGTATGGCTTTGAGTACTTAAGGTTCTTAATTCTGGATCTAAAGCATATGTTTTTAGCTTGAAAATTTTGGGTTTGGTCGTATCATTGACTTTTAAACCAAAAAGGAGAGGATTGACTGGAAACTCCGAA
>JAHDHB010000413.1 GCA_020631545.1 Saprospiraceae bacterium
CGCTGAGTAATATGTTTTAAATAGAAATTAATAGGAACTCCACCGACAGCATTATTTACTCTTTTTACATAGTCATCTAATGCAGTCATAAGGGAATTCATATCAATTACCTTGTTTGACTGTGTATCGACAGCAGCTACGGCATCAACAGAACCTTTAATATAGTCTGTATTCATCTTTTCGATAGACTGTCCTTTTTTGGCTTGTGCTGCTCTAGAGGCCATAGAAGCCATACCAGAATTACTAGCATCTTGCATTGCTGCCAGTTGAGCCATGTGCTCTTTCGGTCCTCCCTTAAGTCCTTCTACTACACTTTGTACATTGTTGGATTTAATAGAAGGTATTAGCCCCATAGTAATTAAGCTACAATGAGACTGAATATTGGATGTACTCATTAACGACTTAACAGCATTTGAGGACTCTTTATCAATACTAAACGAGCCTTCTTCACTTGCCAGAAATAGACTTTTCTTAATGGTGGCACTGGCCTGAGCTGCTGCGGATCGCGTACTTTGGGAAGATTCCGTTTTTTCAATTTGTTCGAAGAATACAAATCCCACAAAACTAGAGCCATAGGTTGCGCCAACCAGAACGGGCATACCTTTAGCTTGCTCCTCTGGCGTAATAGGTACACTCGCTTTTTCAAGCATTTTTGAGGGATCATTCGGAGAATCCCATTCTTTTTGAGTGTAACCTACATAATTTTCGATAGCACTCGCTACATCAAGTTTGAGGGGTGAGAAAACCTGAGCTTGCTTATGAGTACAATTAATTAAAATCACTACCGTACCAATTAACTTACGGTTTTTCATGGCTTCGTTAGCAGCCTTGGACGAAGCCCCCCCTGCCGAAGCTCCCCAACTAGGCCCAAGAAAAGATGATACTCTAGCTCCGACAAAGGCAGAAATGGATTTAACTGTAGATTTCGATGATTCTTCATTTTCTTCAAATCGGAAATACTGAACATCCATATTCATAGTATCCGAACTGATTGGTAAAGGCTTTAATTGGGAAACAGAAAAGTCTAAAGGACTTTGAATCTGCGAACTAATTTGTTTTTGATCCTGACTGCTTTTCAATTCTGCTATCGCTTTCTCCGCCGCTATAACTGCAGAACCAAGTTCTGTCGTAGCAGAGATTACGTCCCCCATCAGTTCATTGATATTATCTTTAATATCTTTTAGCTGTTCTACTGAGGCTCCAAGGCTGCTTAGTTCCTGCAAGGTCATATCAAGACTAAGCTTCTGACGCAAAAGGGCATTCACTTTATTCCGAGCGGCATCTACTGGCTTCTGTAATTCTGCAATTTTTTCAAGATCAGTTATTTTATCCGGAGAAACAACCATCCCTAACACAAGGCTAGGATCAAAAGGAATTGTTGACGTTGGCATACTTTATAATTTTAACATGGTTTTTAAATTTGATTAAATCTTGCGTTTTCCGGTAAAAAGCTTGTCATACGCAGTTCGGATAGAAGTCCACAAATTCAAAGAATCATTTCGGCTATCCATGATAAATGAAGTTTCTCCCTTGACCATTATATTCCATTGTTTAATAAGATCATTCAACAAATTAGTATAGGCCGTAAAAAGCTTGTTATTAGCCTTTTCTATTTCCACACCATAAGCATCTATAGCTTTAGCGATATTAACGGCATAACCAAAACTGGTTTGATGAGATAAAATCTTATTGGCAAGTTTTGAACTTCTAGTCTCTGTTTGATCTACCTCAAGTATATAGGCAGTATAAACAGCTTCTTTAAAAATAGCTATTGCATTTTGCTTGGTTTCTTTATAGATCTCCACAGCAAACCCCCAATTGACTTCGGCTGTTGCAAGACCAGCACCAACATTAATACTCGATAGCATTAAGTTTGTCTTGTTTTTGTGGCTGTTTTGCTCATAGGAGAATTTCGATTTAAGTAGGTCTTGCATTACAGTCGGTGAATTCTGCTGAATCTCCTTCAATACTGGTATATAATCCGTCAATTCATTAAGATTGTTTTTCGGTTTATTTGAGTGTTTGTCATTAATTTCAAACGTATTTTTAAACATCTCTTCTAACCTCTCCATGGTTGGATTATTTGTTTCTGGGCCTAGCTCTTTTTTCATAAAAGCAATTTTGGCATTCGCAGACTCAATTATATGCTCTGCCATCAAGGAATGTACAAATTCAATCTTGTCAAATTCAAGTACAGGTACATCATTACTAACCTCCTCTAATACAAGTTCATCTGTGTTACCTATATTTTCTATTGGGGTTGATTCAATATCTTTCGTAGCCATAATTTTAGGTTTTAAAAATGAAAATTTAAATTGGTAGTTTTACTAATAAATGTCAAAACAAAAATAACAAAATAACTAATTGCTCTCATATTGAAATCAGACATGTCTGTGTTAGAATAAGACATTATATTATAAAAACTACACCTAAGATATTATTAATCTATTTCGACATCTCCTTTTAGCTCTCTCTTATTCTTGCTGCTATTTGGGATTATCTAATGTTTTTTATGCTTTTTATGGGCTTCTTTGTAATTTTGGCAAAAAATACACAATATGGATGTGGACAAACTGAGGGATAAATTCGAAAACGAAGAACAGAATGATGAATATATTGGCAATATTTGGGGATGGAAATTCTCCTTCATTGGTCTTTTTTTCATCTTAATGACTTTAGGGCTTATGTATTATGGCCAAAAATCAGGTAAAGTCGATTATTTTAAAGAGCCTACACCTCAAAGTACCCCTGCTGTAGATTCTTCTCAAACAACCGAATAGCAAAATGCACTTGTCTTTCTACAAATACCAAGGAACCGGCAACGATTTTATTCTTATTGATAATCGAAAATCGTTTTTTGATAAATCTCAAGCTGCTTTAATCCAACGCCTTTGCGACCGTAAGTTTGGAATCGGGGCCGATGGATTGATTTTATTGGAAAAGCATTCAGCATATGACTTCGAGATGGTCTATTTTAATGCGAATGGGCATGAAGGTAGTATGTGTGGAAATGGAGGGCGCTGTACGGTGGCTTTCGCCAAAAAACTAGGAATCATCAAGAAAGAAACTCATTTTCAAGCTGTTGATGGTTTTCATGAAGCCTTAATAGTCGAAAATGACTGGATAGAATTAAAAATGAGTGCCGTCTCTAGTATAGAGAAATGGGAAGACGATTATATCTTGAATACAGGTTCTCCACACTATGTAACTTTTAACCATGATTTGGACAATTTGGACGTCTTTAAAGAAGGAAGACAAATACGCTACAGTAAACGCTTCACAAAAAAAGGTATAAACGTCAATTTTGTAACAGAAAAAGAGGGTAAACTACAGGTAGCCACCTATGAAAGAGGAGTAGAAGATGAGACTTTATCCTGTGGTACTGGGGTAGTAGCCTCCGCTCTAGCACATTACCGACATAACAATAAAAACAACACTTCAGGAAATATAGCCATTCAAACAAAAGGAGGAAACCTTAGTGTAAGATGGAAAATGCAAGATGGCGCATTCCAAGATATTTGGCTATGTGGCCCTGCTACCTGTGTATTTGAGGGACAACTTGAGGTATAATGCATGAAGAATTTCCGCTGCGTAGGACTCAAAACGGCTAGGCCATATAGTACAGGACGGCGAAGCTGTAGTTATTATTATGGCGACATCTCATAACGTTGATTTTTAACCACATAGCACTCAAGATGGCTACGCCATTAGTTAAGAGTTAAGAGTTAGGAGTTGTCCGTTTTGGCGAAAAATGAACGTGAGCAACGTCTACTTTTACCCTTCGGAAAACGGTCAAAAAAAACTCTACAACTAGCTGTCAATCAATGTCTCTACTTGTAATTTCGTGTTTTTAAAAAACAAAATGAACGCATGTAGTACAGGACGGCGAAGCTGTAGCTATTATTATGGCGACATCTCATAGCGTTGATTTTTAATCACATAGCACACAATAGACACATAGTTCTTGACGACATTGGCGTAAAAGGAGACATAAGGAGGTCTTATGACCTTTTCACATAGACTCTCACAGCGTAAATCGCACAAGCCTAAATCGAGCTAACTGTTTGTTTTAAAAACAGTTAAATTCCTTCTTGATTAAAAACTTTGTACAAAAAACAAACTTTCGGCGTAGTGTGAACATAAGCACACCTTAATTCACGCCAAAACAGTTAACTCCCGATAGCTATCGCGGATAACTACCAACTCTTAACTATAAAACAAGTTCCTCATAATTTCCGCCAATTTCCAAGCCCATATTTCGCCCTTTACCTTTAAATATCAATTTATTGTCTTTAATAAGCTCTACCTCTACTGTAGCATCTATACTTTCATTCAGCTTCCCTGTCATTTGCCCGCTAATAGGAAAAATGAGTTCCCCCACGATGCCCTTTTTCGCCTTGATATGAAGCCTGTCTTTCTTATTTCCAAGGATAATTTCCACGGCATCATCCGTTACCATAGTTTTAAGTTGTTTCGCTCCAGTGTATGTTGCAAAACGATGTACCTTTCCATCCACTAAAATACCTGCGATAAAGCCAATAAAAGAACTCCCCAACCAAGGAATCCTAGCTACAGAAGCCATTAAGCAAATATGCTCTTGCTCAAAATGGTTAGTCTGCATCCATATCCACGAGTTAGGAAAAGAGGTTCCCCAATCTTTTTCCATGTAGCCAATCCCCCCATCCATGCTAATAGCTTTTCCACGGTAGATCAATTCTCCTTCTAAGGTATGATGTAAACTCACTACACCATGATAACATTCCATAAAAGGAACAAACGAATACCACCCCATGATGCCTGGCGCTTTCCATGTTTTCGGCCAAGGTGTTATCCCTTTTTGGAGAACAGTTCCTTTCAAATCCTTTAGATCTAAGATAATTTTATCCGCAGAGAAAAAATTCGTTCCTAACCACACTTCAAATTTATCCTCCGCAGGTTTGAAGGCTTCGACTGGAAAGCGATGATATTCGGATTTGCCAAATTTGCCATCAAGCACTTGAATAAACGCATGATCATCCCCATTCTCACCATAGGAAATGCCTAGAATGACTGCCAAAGCATGCTCTTCCTTAGCATCCAACATTTTACAATACCATCCTTCGAAATAGTTTTTGGATTTCCCCCAACCGTGATACATTTCAGGATTCCAAAGTGCTTTCCATTGTTTGCTCAACATGTCGTATATTTGTGCTTAATTCAATAAAGCGTTAAAATTTTGAGAAGAAAGTTCTGCTGCATAGTTTAATGATTATTTCGGCAAATTGTTTTTCAAATGAAACATTTCTTTCAATTATCATGAAATAAACGCTGATTTCTTAGCTCTTAGCGATTATAAAAAACTAAATAGAAATGAGTTTCGATACATCTAAATTTGAGGACTGGTTAAGGAGCGGCCTCAATTCGGTAAAAGAATCCCCCATCGGTAATGTCGTGGATAATGCCGTAGAAGGTTTTTACGAAAGACTTGACCGCTACCGTGACCCCGCTGGCGTAAATAAAGTAATCAAGCAAAATGAATTTGAAGTCAACCTGCTCATCCTTGCTGCTGCCGTCATCAAAGCAGACAAGGAAACTTCAAAGTTCGAATTGGATTATGTACGAGAATTTTTGCTAAAAAACTTTGACAACCAGTTCATTGAATCTAAGATGTATTTACTAGAAAAAATACTAGTAAAAAAATTTAACCTTAAAGACGTTTGCGCTCAAATCAAACGTACTAAACCTCATGGTGTTCGTTTGCAACTTGTTCAATTTCTTTTACATGTAGCAGATGCTGACTTAATCATAAAAGGCTCAGAGTTAAAGGTTATTCAAGAAATAGTACAATATTTTGATATTTCTGATAAGGAATATAGGACGATACTTGCTATGTTTGACACTAGCGACTATGTTCCACCGAAAACGACTAAAACTTCAACGCCAAAGAATGAAAAAGCTTTAGCCAAGAATCCATATGCCGTGCTTGATGTGGATGCCAATGCATCAGAAGAAGAAGTAAAAGATGCTTATCACACGCTAGCGAAAAAATTTCATCCTGACAAAGTCATGCATTTAGGAGAATCCGTAAAAAACAAAGCACGAGATAGCTTTCAGAGAATTCAGGACGCTTATGCTGCCATAAAAAAAATGAGAGGTTGGTAGTTTCCTTCATAGGGAATAAGATAGAACGATGTTCTTCACATTAACGGCGTTCAAAATCCTTTGTCACATACTTTTCGAAGAGTGTTAAATTCATGTTAAAGTACTCCTTTTCACTTACAAAAGTGCGTATAAGGACGTTTTTATGAAACTTGAAGTTGATTCTTTTCGTTTAAAAATTAAGTAAGCCTAATGTCATAGGGTTTCAGGGGTTAGTTATTATTACTAAAATTTTGCTAACCCCTCTTTTTTCTATTTCTCTCCTCTAACTTCTACTACCCCATAAAAAACAATCAATCAAATTGATACTTATCAATTTTTAAATTATTTCAGACTAATT
>JAHDHB010000414.1 GCA_020631545.1 Saprospiraceae bacterium
CCTAAAGATCGCATGACTTTTAATCTATTAGGTCTGCATCTAAAAACACGCTATTCCTTTGTGGCTGCGTGTCTTTTTGGCAATATAATACACGTATAAAGAACGATCATTTGGAAAAAAAGGAGTGTAACGTCATCAGTTGAATGCGGAAAGAACATTACGTTTTGCCTTCAACCGATGACTAGCGATGGCAAAAACATCAAAAAAATGATTTTTTTGTTCAGGCACTAATTACTATCTACCCAGCTTCGAACTCAAGGTTCATAGCACCGACGCCAAATAAAAAACAGGCTTCTCTTAATACAAGGGAAGCCTGTTTTTCTATAGTACTTGTGTCTTTTAGACCTTTACCTCTTCTCGAAAGTAGAGTAAATTCATAATAGCCGAGAACAAATCTTTAGGTTGGAAAGGCTTAGCGATGTAATCATTCATACCAGAGGCCAAACATTTATCCGCTTCGGCTTTATTGGTATTTGCGGATAGGGCAATGATTGGAATATCACTACGCTTTCTGATTTCTTCAGCCGCTTCAAAACCATTCATGATAGGCATTTGTAAATCCATTAGAATCAAATCATAAGTAGGATCTGCTTCAAACTTATCTACACCCACTTTTCCATTATCCGCTATATCTACAGTAATTTGCTTCGACCATTTCTTCAATACATTCGACGTCGAAATTTGATTTAAGAAGTGATCTTCTACGAATAAAATCTTGACTGGATGGATAGGCTTCTCACCCACACTTTGACGGGTGATGGTCGCTTTCTTCAGGGGTAAAAGGATTTCAAAAGAAGAACCTTTTCCTTCGACACTAGAAATATCCAAACTGCCTCCCATCGTTTCTGCCAAACGGCTAGCGATAGGAATGCCTAAACCCGGGCGCTCATTAGATTCTTCCTCTACATTCCCAAGGACTTCCGCCTTCAATAACTCCTTAACCTTAGCGGAAGGCATTCCCTTACCGTTATCTTTGACTAAGAATTTAATTTCAGAGCTATCGTCACCATCTTCTAAGACTTTCAAGGAAAGCTTGACGATTCCTCGATCTTGCGTATACTTTATGGCGTTATCCAAAAGGTTATACAAGATTTGATTTATCTTATTTTGGTCACCAATATAAGGCGGTAGGCTGTCCGATTGGAGTTCAAAATCCAATTTAATGCTCTTGTTATCCGCTTTAACTTGAACTAGGCGCCTTAAATTCGTAATCAACTCATCCAATCTAAATTGATTCTCTTCGACCTTGATTTTCTCAGAAACCAACAAGGAGAAG
Organism: Saprospiraceae bacterium; assembly: GCA_020631545.1. Classification (GTDB taxonomy): domain Bacteria; phylum Bacteroidota; class Bacteroidia; order Chitinophagales; family Saprospiraceae; genus JAHDHB01. The sequence continues at coordinate 1,277 of JAHDHB010000414.1, forward strand.
TTCAATAAGTTATTAATAGAAATGCCTAAATCATCCACAGAGCTTCGTAAGGCACCGAGGTTATCACGGTCGGAAGCATCCAGGTTGGCATCATCTAGAACGTAAGAGAGGTTGACGATAGAAGATAAAGGGGTACGAATCTGAAAACTAAGGTCTTCGAGTAATTCCTCTTTAACTTTCGACGTCTGATCAGTAATTTTCTTTTCTTCCAACAACTGTTGGGAGAGTTTTTGTTCAGTAATATCTTGCAAAGCTCCTACGAGTAGCGTTCTTCCAGTATATTCATCAAAAGAAATCTGAAATTGATTGGCGATGTATTTTAATCGCCGCCCCTCAATAACGATACGATACTCAATTTTGTGCAGCAGCCCATCTTTGATCGCTTCCTCAAAACTATTGGAGGCCACTTCACGATCATCATGATGAATGTAATGCAAGTAATCCCCTAAGGAAGGCGTCAGCATATTCGGCTGAAAACCAAATATTTTATAGACTTGATCCGTCCAAGTCATCTCATTGGTTACGATATCAACTTCCCATTTTCCGAAACCCGCCATTTTCTCCGCTTCCTGATACCGAGCTTGAGCAATTTGCAATTGCCGCTCCGTTTGCTTTAATCGCTGCTGTCGCTTATGGCGTTGTAAAGAGTAACGAATAACCCTACTCAGCAAACGACTACTAAACTCCCCCTTGATCAGGTAATCTTGTGCCCCTGCTTTCAAGGCTCTTTCGACAAAAGCATCGTCCTTACTTCCCGTCATGACAACGATAGGAAGTTTGGGAAACTTCTCCACAAAATTATTTAACGTTTGAATAGGAGCCGAATCCGGCAAATGCAAATCGAGTATAACCAATGAAATAGGGTTAGTCTCTGCAATTTTAGCTCCATCAAACATGGTTTCTGCATGATGAAATTCATGTTTGATGCCTGCTTCCTTTAGGTAGATATTTACTAGGCGTGCATCGCCTGCATTATCTTCTATGACCAGAATATTAATCTTTCCGAAATTCATGGTGGTTTATCAGTGTAAAGTAGATTTAAAGAGAAGGTGTAAATTCATTAAGTAGCAAGAAGACCCTAGTAGTTAGGGCCATACTACCTAGCGAGCCATAGTAGGAAGGATTACGGTGTTCAACCAAAACTCTTCCACCCGTTGAATGACCTTGAAGAACTTATCAAAATCTACAGGTTTGTTAATATAGCAATTCGCATGCAAACTATAACTGTGTACAATGTCTTGCTCGGCACTCGAAGTAGTCAAAACGACTACAGGTATTCTACGCAAAAGCTTGTCATTTTTAATGACTTTAAGCACTTCTCGCCCATCTAACTTTGGTAAATTCAAGTCTAGAAGGATGAGGTCGGGAGTAATCGCATCAATAAATTTGTCTTGTTTGTTTAGGTAACTTAGAGCCTCAACACCATCCGTGGCGACAGCCAAATTCACCGATAACTTCCCCTCTTTGAAGGCTTCTTGAGTAAGTCTTACATCTCCAGGGTTGTCTTCCACTAGTAGTATATTAATTGGGCGAGTCCTTTTTACCATGCTTTTAAGTTGTAACATTATTTAATAGGCTAGAACAAATATATAAATCAGGAGATAAAATAAAGATGATATGCCCATGTTTTAATATTTTTTTTATCCCCCACCTAAATTTACGGGATATAGTATCTCCTTTCGTTATATTTCTACGAGGAGAGTCCTGCAATGTTTCGATTTATACTCAATAATATTATTTTCAAGATACTTTTCTTACGAATAGGGCGTTTTTCCTCAAAAAATATTAAATGTTACCCTGTACCCTTGAATTCATCCGACAGGTCAACCATGTTCTTGAATTAGAAATCCTTGGGCATAAACTTCTATGCTTTTTGTACAGAAAATGAAATGCGGCAGTATCGTTTTGGCGATTTTTAACCATATAAGGGATTTAAGAAGACATAAGCATAACGTGAGGCACTGCAAAAGACTTATGAGGAGGTCTGCGACCTTATTATAAGACGCATAAGCAAAACGCTTTTTCTTGGTTCTGGCTTCGCCACGGTAGGAATTAATGACAAAATACGACTTATGATATAAGAGGTATGAAACCCTCATGATGTTCCCTTGTGGCATCGTCTGGCTTGATGACTTGAGTAAACATTACAATTCCAAGTGGTTAGGAGCTATTTTTAAGCCATCAGGCCAAGGCTTAGCACTATACCATCCCGCATTGTCCAGATGGCGAGATCTCTGCATTTTCTCTAAAAGATAAATGTCAACCTAATAAAATGCTGCCGTTGCTGTCCATAGAAAGTGAGGGAAAGCTTTGTGGGCTGCTCTAGCCTGACGGTTCGCATTATTATGGTGTTAGCTTAAAAAATAGGAAGGTATTGAAATGAAAATCCTTGAGTTCACTTCGAGAAGTAGGAGGTATTGAAAAAATATGATTGATAAGCTAAAAGGTATGCCCCCCTCTCATGACATACATCATACATCTTAAGACATATCAAGACGGAAGACACGCTGATCCACTTTTACATTATAAAGGACATTACGAAAATCTAGGCTAAAGCGGCTGCCTTTTCCTTCATAACGCGTTACGCGAAGAATCTGAGAACTCTCCTTGATCACATAGATGTGGATCTTTTTGATTTGTTGATATTGATTTTTGGGAATAAACTCTAGCTTTTGGATGGTTCTGTCACCCACTTTCGCTTCCCCTAGGTAAGTCGGGGTATAATCACGCTCGTACAGCCGCAACATTTTATGTGGAAAAACTAAATTCGGATCATTCGGATTGGGAACCGACTTCGTCAACTCTTTTTTATCTTTTTGGTAATGCCATACCGAAGTCCCATCACAAGCAATTTCTTGATTTCTAGTGGATAGCCTGTACTTTTCACCTTGTACAACGCCAGCTATGGTATCAACCGTTTCGTAGCCATTGCGGTTCGTTATCAAATGAAAATTTACTTTCATTGATTTGAAAGACTCATATTCTGCACAAACCTTGTCGATGATTTTTTTTGCTTTATCCTTATAAACGTCAGTCGTTGTGGTAGAGGCTATTGCATCACTACTGGCATCTTGGGAAAACCCCATGATGCAGAAAGTAACAATAAATAGTATAAATAAAAATCGCCTCATAAAAAGCATAAATGTTTGTCGAATATTTTTAATTAGAATTCTACTCTTTGTATTCTAACGCTGCTAAAGTACAAAAAAATGTTAAGAAAACGGCATAAAAACTCGATTTCTTTGACAACTTTTTCATAGTAGCAGTACCGCCGTTAAGCATTATCCCTAGTAGCGATCTGGAGTTTCCCCTATAGTTAAAAACAAGCAAAGCTAAATGTTAAATCATTAGCCCACTCCGAAAAGGCTCTTCTTCAAAACACGATATAAGATTCAAGAAGTATGATTTTTATTATTTACTAGCAAATAATAATTTACGCCATGAGATTTCCACACATCACACATCACACACCACACACCACACATCACATCACACTCGTTCAAGAAAGTGCCTATCCTTGAGCTTTTACCCCATGTTAAAATGTTTGTATATAGCCTAAATTTTAAGTACAAAACAGCTAGGAACACTACCAATTAACGCAAAAAACGCTCCATATGTTGCCCCAATAATAAAAAAAACCTAATAAAAGTTTAAAGTCATCTGCTGAGGCAATTTTTTCCTAAAGAAAGAAATCGTAGCATGATTTAGCGCTTCTCCACGCCGACCACCAAGCCGGAAGGATGAAGGGAGAGCCGCATATTCGCCTTCGGTGGCCCCTGCGGTAAGTTAAAACGGAAAGCGGCGGCCAATTTTGCGGTGACTAGAGGCACCTCCAACTCCGCAAGATGCATCCCCAAACAAGTATGTGGCCCATGTAGATAAGGGAGATAAGAACCTCGAATAGGTGGACGCTCAAAGCGTTGTGGACGGAATTCATTAGGACGCTCCCAAAGCCACGGTAAGCGATGAAGAATGAAAGAAGACACATCCACGCGGGTGCGAGCAGGAAGGAAGATATTCCCCAGTTGGGTATCCTTTGTCGCTTGAGATACGGAAAGGGGTACAGGAGGGTAAAGTCGCATCGTTTCTTTCGACCATCGATTCGCTTGCACTAGGGATTTTACATCCTTGACATGCTTAACATTATGCGAGAGTTCTCGTTCCGCAGCAAGGAGATTTGCTTGTTCCGGATGTTGTGCGAGCATAGCCACTGACCATGAGATCGCCGTTGCGCTGGTCTCATGCCCTGCAATCAAAAGCCCTCGAATATTGTCCATCAACTGCTCCTCATCTAAAATCCCTTCGCTGTGAGCTTTACGCAAAGCTTCGATGACTGGAGCATTTTTGCTTTTTTGTAAAATTTCTTCTGCAAGTGCATTTACCGTAGTCAAAGCTTTTCGGATAGCACGACCAAAGCGCAGCTTGACGAGTGTAGGGGACAAAATGTGCGCCATGGGAGTCGAAACGGCTAAGGTCACTAATGCTCGATGCATGGCCGAACCACTGTGGCGTTCGCGGTCAAATTCGAACCCAAATACGGCCCTACCTAAAATCTGTAACATCAGAAAAGAAAGATCGCGATTGGGCCGCACTATCGGTTGGCTTGACCATTTTTTGATCAGTTCGTCACAAGCTGCTTGAATGATCGGAACAGCCTGATTCATAGCGCCTCCACGAAAAGAAGGGACTAGAATTTGACGTAGTTTTTGCCACTGTTCGCCCTCTATACGCAGCAAGCCTCGGTTGAAAAGGAATGCTGAAGGCGCAGAATTTCTAAGAAAAAGTTCGTCCTTACTCACTACTTGAAGCATAGATGCTGGACGTACAACGATGACATGTGGCTTAGGCCCTAACCAGACAACAAAATCATCTTTTTCCGCTAAAGCCCATTCTAAATAGCTATCCAATATCCCTTTCTGAAAGACAGGTCGAAGATGCCCTAAATCGCGCAGCCTAGCGCGTGGCCCCGATACTCCTCCCTTTCTTTTAGGCTTTTGAAACTGGATTTGTTTTGGGGGACGAGGTACTCCATTCTGATCTATCATATTGTTTTTTTTATTGAAAAATGAACAAACACCCATAAAACACCTGCAATTCTCGGTTTGACAAAAGCAATAGGAAGCTATCGGGTGTCCGCAAGAGAAGGCGGTAGCCTTCGAGGCTCTATAGCAAGGGGTTTCAACCCCTTG
>JAHDHB010000415.1:0-4402 GCA_020631545.1 Saprospiraceae bacterium
AGTTTTGCCCAAAATAGGCAAGAGAGCACTCCTTAGTTACTAAAAACATGTTTTTATGTCAAAACGAGAATTGTTGAGGTCTCCCACAAATTATAAAAAAAATCATCAACCATGGTAAGAACGCACGAATTTTATAATTCTAAACAAAAAGTGACAATATTTAAGTCAGAATATAACAATTAGCAGAAGTGGTATTTTGTTTGAAATAAGACGGTTTTATCTATTTTTTTCGAAGACCATTTACAAGAATATAACAGTGAGCTGTAGTTCATTTTTAGAAAAAAAACAATCCCATTAAATACAGCAATTCTCGGTTTGCAAAAGCAATAGGAAGCTATTGGGTGTTCGCAAGAGAAGGCGGTAGCCTTCGAGATTCTATAGCAAGGGGTTTCAACCCCTTGGTTCGTAAAATAAGCCACCAAGTTTTGCCCAAAATAGGCAAGAGAGCACTCCTTAGTTACTAAAAACATGTTTTTTATGTCAAACCGAGAATTGCTGCATTCAATGCCAAAACACCTAAGTTTTTGACTACCTATATTATCCAATATCCTAGTATTTCTCATGTGCCAAGTAGCTACAAATATTTCCTTTTTTCTTCCTTGACTAGCAAAAAAAAAGCACGCCTAAACCAACAATGACTTAGGCATAGCCCATCAAGATTAAGAACTGAACATCAACTTACTCCTTATTGAATGTCACTAAGAATTCAGTTTTGTGTTTTTTTTAGAAAAAACTCGTTTTTTTAACGATCTGGCTATTTCATAAAAACATTTTAATCAACACAATACCAAGTGATAAATAAAATATTCATTTAAAGTGATCCATTAAAACTATTCTTACTTCATTTTTTCCGAAAATTTATTCCAAGACAAAATCATAAACCTGATTAACAAAACATTAAACAAAGAACACAAGCTGTTAAAACACTTCCAAACCTATATCCAAGCCATCTTTTGGTTGAATTAATTTAATGCTTGAGTATTATTTTGTGACACTTAATAATGTCGATAAATCGCTCAAAAGACCAAGTACATTACCCAGTTGAATGTCAACTACTTCAAGTATTTTTTCAAATAAATGATGCAGCATAGTCAAACATTTTTTTAAAGTTCATCGCCGAGCTTAAAGAATAGCGCCCAATATATATTTGACTTTGAAGCATTTATGCAAAAAATTGAAAAAATACTTTAACAAAAAAGTATCGTTCAGCTTACTTACAAAGAGTTTTATATCGACACCAATCACCCTTTTTATTACTACAGTAAATAATTGCCCATGAACTTTTTTAATAAGAATAAGGTTCTTTTTACCATTCTTCTTTTACTGTGCTCCTTTGGAGGTCTTTATGCCCAAGCAATAGTCTCAGATAATACAGGCAGTGCACTACCCGATATTAGTAAATGTTCTGGAGAAGGTACAGAGAACATCACTATACAATTTCCAGCCGCTGATGTGGATGGAAATGCTACCGTCAGCCTTAATCTACCTCCTGGTGTAGAGTATGTTTGTGGTAGCGTTACCCAATTGAGTGGCGCTACTATTACCGATGCGGTTTCCTGTAGTGCTACAAATCCCACCTTTGATGTTTCTGGCCTTGTTGGTGCAGGTAGTAATGTCCAATTTACCATCGGGCTACAAGTCAAATGTAGCGCTACAGCAGGGTCAAGTGCCATAACCCTAAATGTAGCCGATTCAGGCACAAATAACTGCAATTTATGCTCGAATATCATCGTAATGGAGATTCAAGAAGCCAGTTTATTAATGCAACTTACAGGTGGCCTTGCTCATGCGAATGAATCCAACTTAGCGGTAGGTCAATCAGGCTCCGTAAATCTCTCTTTTTCCAACCTTGGTCAAGGAACATTAGATAGCCTCACCTTTTGTATAGATGAACCCAGTGGTTATATTGCTACAACCTCTTTAATGCTTGGAGCTAATGTTTTGACTGGTACTACTATTGGTACTGAAACATGTTATTCGATAGTAGCTTCGGATGACCCAGGGAATTTTGGTGGTGACGGCCTACTCTCTAATGCGGAAGCACTTACCCTTACTAGAAATTATACCGTAGTCGATTGTGGAACAACGGGGTCTACCATTAGTAATAATTACTCCGTTTACTATGGTTGTGAAGGCGCTCAGTGTCAAACACCTTCTACTGGAAACGGTAACTTCGTTTTAACCTTTGGAGAACCCGATATAGAGCACACCGTCACGACTTTTCAAGCAAGTAATACTTGTAATGCTCAGATTTTTGAGGTGACCTTCACCAACAATGGAAATGGAGCTTCTTCGGCAGGAATAGCCTACAACTTATTTGCTGCGAACGGATTAGGAGGCTCACCCTATAGCCACAATCATCCTGATTGGACGGTAGGCGCTTTTGAGTTGGTCGTTGGCGGCTCTACGATTCCCATTACTTTTAGTGGGGGTACCAACACCACACCTGGAGAGTTTAGTTTCAGTCAATTTACCACCGACCCTGATGGTGCTGGTGGTCTTGACGATCTAGATGGTGATGGTCAATTTGATGACCTTCCTGTAGGAGAATCTATTGTTTATAGAGTTTCTTTTGACTATGATTGCCCAAACTCTTGTAATGAGCCTTCTGTTGGCTACGCAAGGTATAACTTCTACTTAGCCTTTAATGATGTTTGTGGCAATTCCTTAGTCGAAGATGGAAGATTAAGCGGTGTATTTGATGCCATACGTGGGCTTTCAACAATATCCGCTATCGCAAGTCCTCCTAACGTTGGTGATGGAGATACCTTTAATGCTGAGGTAGCTATGAATTTTGTTCAGAACATTACTCAAATGGGATGTACGGCTGGTACACCTGATGGGGCTATAATCCAAATAGAATACACGCTTCCCGCTGGAGTCAGTCCCGCCACTACAGCCAATCCGACTTATAATGGTGGCCCTGCTACTATGACTACGGTTGGTTCTATCGTAACCCTTCAAGGAACTTTCAACAGCAATGGAACCATTGGAGAAGCTATTTTTGGTATTGATCTTAATCTTACTTGCCCCGCTTTGGATATTGTTATTCCCTACGAAGTAGTTGTTATTTGTGATACGAATTGTGGTTGTGAAATCGGAGTAACTTGCGGCCAGATTTCCGCTAATACCGTTTGTAGTGTCGCTTGTGTAACTGGTGGATTACGAACCGAAGGTGCCTCCATTGAGCGAACAACACTAGGGTACACCGATGCTACAGGTACGACTCCAATAGACCCCAGTACCATCTCTGCAAGACAATTAGCCACCTTAAATCCTTGCGATGCTTTTGACTTAAACATCGAAGGAATTCAGATTGCTGGTTCTCAATTCCCTACGGGTACAGCAGATAATGCACATATTGAACTTTCCTATGATTTGGTCGGAGGAGGAAGAGTATTCGAATACCAAGGCGGTACGTTTATTCATTATGATAATACCTCTGGAACTTATTCTGCTCCAATTACTTTGCCTGCTCCTACGAGCATCGATGTCGCTGGGCAACATATTATTAATTGGAATCTTACCGCATTACTACCCGGTGGTGTTATAGAGCAAAATGACAGTCTCTTGCTTAATGCTCAAATGATTGTTTTAGCCAATACTTTAATTCCAACCATCCCCTCACTCTTGTCTGCGGGTTCTGTAGAGATGTATAACATGGCTTCTGCTACTGATGATCCCTTACCCAATGGAGATCCTCGTTTTTCTTGCCGAGGTTTTACCCTCGAAGCCTATCCTTTTGCACTAAGAGCGAATAGTGATATTGGTGGCATAAACTTCTCCGGCTGTAATACTGGAATCTTAGAAGCAGGAAGGTTTAGAATCAATAATGGCCCGACCTACGATCCTTTCCCTGGTGAGATTCGACCTCAATTAATTATTGATTCTTTAGTTATTGACTTAACAGGCTCTGGATTGACCTACGATGCCTCTCAGTCTTCCTACCTCATCACGAGAGGTTCAGTTGATGACCCCAATTATCCTATTACTACATTCTTCACGCCAGATGTCGTCACGCCAGATAAACTCGTTTTTATCAATGACAATGGAACAGAATTCCCCTTTACAGATTGGGATCTAGCTCAAAATAGAATATCTCTTTTTACACCGCTAATCCCTACCTGTAATGCTACAAATAGCTCCTACACCACAACAACCTATTTTCAAGAATTTACACAAGGACAAAATTTTGATTGTGCCCCCAATATTTCAGAACAGGCTACTATTAACTTTACCGTTGATTTGCCCGTCATACAGTTTACAGAACTAACAGGAACGATTGTAGGTGATGACTTAGTAGAATGTTTTGAAGTACGTATTCGAAATACTTCCAACTCTTTAGACAGCGAAAATGCCTTCTTAGAATTGTTCGAATCAACGAGTACCATGAATGTCGTAG